>NZ_JBIMEV010000002.1:0-210591 GCF_051262595.1 Salipaludibacillus sp. CF4.18 | reverse complement strand
GTTAGTTCAACAGGCGCCTTCTCTTTCCATGTACATTATGCTCGAACTGTTCATCACTTTTTTCTTATCATGTAAATCCATCATCCCATCACTCTGTGTTGAGGCACAAAAGATACAATTATTATCCAATGTTTTAGGTACATTCCTCTGGAAATATATTTTCTATAATATACGACATTTTTCCGCTAATTTAAGGGTATTGGTATTGAATAAAGGTCCTCCCCCTAAAAAAAAGAGGTGATAACTATCGATTCTAAAAATTTAGAAATACTTTCTGACCATGAGCTCCATTGTATGTATGAAAGCTCGAGGAGTTTTTTGGAAGTTTATAATGAAAGAGAACATAGTAAGTTGAAAGACTTTTTATTGTTTTTGGAAGTTGAAATTCACAACCGAAATATTGATAAAGAATAATATTACATTTTGGAAGGGATTTTATCTATTCGAATTACTAATATCTTTATCAAACTCGTAAAGGTAGCAATTAATTCTCCTTCAAGTATCGGTCAAATCCACCATAAAAGTGAGTTGGTTTTTATCATTCTTGTTCCACTAAGGTGCGCATGTTCAATAAGAAGAACGGAATCCTTTGTGGAAGGATTCTCCCCGTTTCTTTAAGTACTCCTTTTCACAAGCTCATTATTCTCTATAATATAATTTTAAGATATAATGACAAAACCTTTTTTCCATTATTCTACAAGTAAATTCACATCATGTTTAGCATCCATTATAACGTGCTTATTAGCGATGTTATCAGAGTTATGACAATATTTATTGTCATGCAGTGAATACACATGTTAATTAGGTTGCTAATTAACTGTTAAATAACGTTATTTTATTGACTTAACAATAAATAGAAGACGACTAAAAGCATAGTGATTTAGTCGTCTAATTAGATTGCTATTTTCAATTTTCTTCCGAAAACCGAACCCCTTACTATGCGAATCAGGTGCTTTTCTTATTATTACTTTCTATTTGATTTTAATGGTCTTTAAGATCTTTGATGTTAGAGCTTTTTTTGAATTATATCTTCAAAAACAAAAGTCTTTAATATAAAAGTAACTGTTGAACTTTAATTTATTCCTCCACCGTCGCAGCTACCGATTCTTCATTTGAGAAACCATCACTAGTATCGGCGACTATTAAATCCGAGTATCCTATTTCCTCACCGTTTGGAAGTGAAACTGTTGTTGGTCTTTGGTAAAACACATTTGATAGCAATTGTTTAGCTGCTTCAGAATACCAACGATCAGCACTCGGTCTATTTCTTCCTATATTCATATCAATATGATATTTATTTTGATCACTTCGAATGTCGTATCCTGTCATTTCAGCTATTTCTTCAAGTATTTTAACGCCCGCACTATAATGTTTACCCCATTCTTCAGTTATGTCGGTCAAACGATATTGATAAATGGATGTAAGTGATGACGGGTTTAGGTTCTGAACACTCATTACGTTGAATAAATGATCCTCATCAGAGAAAGCATTTAATGTTGCAACATTAACTTTCAATTGGGTAGTTTTACTTCGCACAATGTTATAAACACTTCTGGAAAGGTTTCTAAGTAATTTCATATTTACTTTTTCAACAACAACGCTTTCACCTAATGTTTTGTAGAGTTTAGAATAGGAATTGACTACAATTAAATTGACACGTAGAGAGCGATTATTCCCTAGATCAATTAGTTTTTCCTTCGGAGGTTGTTTTGTTTCATCGATATCCCCTTGCCATTCCACTAGCCAAATGTTTGGTAATAGTGTGTTGACGTCATCAAGCATTTCAGCAATATCAGATAGAATACTTTTAATATTTTCATCCTGAACAGAATACCCCAAAATTACCAGGGGATGTTCAATAAAATAGGTCAGCATTTGCGCCGATAAATACTTTTTTTTCTGCTTAAACTTATCATAATCGTCCTGAGATAAAACAATGCTAGTAGGCTCCAGTGTTGTTCCGTGGATTTTTAATATTTCTCCGACATGAGTGTACATCGATCTTCTAATAATTTGCTGACCAACAATAACTTCATAATTAGGAAAAATCACTTCAAGCATCTCGTCGTAATTTGTTGTGATAATAGCGTGAGGATCTACATCACTTAATAAGGATAACTCTTCCATGTAGTCATGTTGTTCATCTGAAAATTTTCTAATAAATTCTTTATGAGAACGCTCAATAATAGAAACAGCTTTACATTTTATATAGATGTCCTTTTCTAAATCTCCAGAGTACACTTGCTCAGGAAATATGCCATCCTCCCTAGTCTTTGCTAACCAAGCAAATTTAAAATAATCATCAACTAAATGCTTTGCTACCTCGGGTAAATTTTCTTTCCCGTTTATTCGTGTATTCATAATGTAGTATTCAAGAGGGCTATCAATTAGTGGATTCTCATCAACAATTTGTTGTAACAGTCCCTTCCAAGAAGGTGCTTCCATGTATCTTCTAGATAAACCCGAACCCACAAATAAAATAGGACGACATTGCATTTTCTTTATACAGTCAAGTAACTCATCCATTGATTCTTCGAGATACACATTATAATAATCCATAACCTTCCTCCCTCTTCTTTTTATGTACTTAATAACCATTATACATTTTCCAATCTTTTCCGACTATCTTACCATAAGAAAAACGGCATATCGTCTTTTATTAAATACAGCGTCAGCTTCCGCCGCTATCTTTTAAGTAATAAGGGTGGTGTTCCCTTGATACGTGTGGCGTGAAGGTAGCTGCTAATTTTCTTTCTTATCTTTGAACATAACGTAAGGTATCCACAATTCAAAAATCTATAGTTTCCTAAACAAAAAACAGAAGCTAATTTACTTCGACTTCTTGGGAACTAGCCCTTGCAAGTGGACATTACGTTTCTGAAAACCGCAACTTACAAATCAAAAAATGCAAGTAAATCTCATATGGAAGACTTTTACTCAGAATTTGATCGTATTAAGCACCGCAAGTTTGACGGAATGATTATTACAGGGGCTCCTATTGAGCACTTCCAGTTTGAAAAAGTCGAATATTGGGAAGAGATCACTATTATTATGGATTGGGCGGAGGAAAATGTAACGTCTATCCTTCATATATGCTGGGGTGCTCAAGCAGCACTTTATCATCATTATGGTACGATAAATTTGCCCTTGAGGAAAAATGCTCTGGTATTTTTCACCATAGAATCTTTAATGGTCACGGAGACATTAAGCTCTTGCGAGGATTTGACGATGAGTTTATCGCTCCCCCCACTCACGACATACAAATGTCTCATCAGAGGAGATAAATGCAGCGGAAGGGTTAGAGCTGTTAGCTACTTCAAAAGAGGCAGGCCCATTTCTCATGATGTCCAAGGATGGTAAACACATTATGGCTACTGGACATTTGGAATACGATACGGAGACCCTTAAGGAAGAATATGAGCGCGATTTAGACAGAGGGTTAAGTGTAAAATTACCCGCGCATTATTTTCCAAATAATGACCCTCACGAACCTCATTGAATCGGTGGCGTTCTCACGCTCATTTATTATTTTCAAATTGGCTCAATTATTATGTGTATCAGGAGACGCCATATGAGTGGAAATGAGAGACACAGAAATTAGTGAAATGAGGAAGATACCATGGAGCGTAATCACACGATGATGCAATTTTTTGAATGGCACTTGGCAAACGACGGTGACCACTGGAATCGTCTAGTCCTGCTAGCAGGTGAATTAAAAGAGCATGGCATCGATGCTTTATGGATCCCCCCCGCAACAAAGGGTATAAGCCAGGAAGATAATGGCTACGGAATATATGATGGTTACGACTTAGGCGAGTTTGATCAAAAGGGTTCAGTCCGAACGAAATACGGAACGAAGCAAGAACTCTTAGAAGGCATTGTCGCTTGTAAAAATGTAGGAATTCAAGTTTACTCAGATGTTGTCATGAATCACAAAGCTGGTGCCGATGATACGGAGCGCTTTGAAGTGATCGAAGTAGATCCTAATGATCGATATAAAGTTGTCTCTGAGCCCTTTGAAATCGATGGATGGACAAAGTTTTCATTCCCTGCACGAAATGGCAAACACTCCTCCTTTAAATGGTCCTATCACCATTTTAACGGCACGGACTATGATGCCAACGAAGATAGAATTGGTATCTATCAAATATTAGGAGACAATAAACGCTGGAATAGTCATGTCGATAATGAATTTGGAAACTATGATTATCTCATGTTCGCTAACATTGATTACCATCATCCAGCCGTACAAGCAGAAATGCTTTATTGGGGTGAATGGTTCATTAACACAACTACATGCGATGGTTTACGGATAGATGCAATTAAACATATTAATTATAAATTCATCTCTGTGTTTGTTCACGCCATGCGTTTGAAATTTGGAAAAGATTTTTATTTTGTCGGTGAGTTTTGGAACCCCGACCTGGAAGCGTGTCAAAACTTTCTAAACTATGTAGATTACGAAATTGATTTATTTGATGTCGCTCTTCATTATCACTTTCACGAAGCTTCGCTGGTTGGTCGTAATTATGATTTAAGTAAGATTTTTGAAGACACCCTTGTTGGTACTCATCCAACGAACGCAGTGACATTTGTTGATAATCATGATTCTCAGCCTCAAGAAGCCTTGGAGTCCTGGGTGGAAGACTGGTTCAAACCTTTGGCATATGCCCTCATCCTCCTTCGTAAAGATGGTTATCCATGCGTGTTTTACGGAGACTATATTGGTATAAATGGTGAAAATCCGATCCAAGGTAAAAAAGATATGATTGATCCGATCTTAGATGCAAGATATCATTACGCATACGGTGACCAAAAAGACTATTTTGATCATGGAAATACGATTGGCTGGGTAAGAAAAGGCGTCTCGAACATACCAGGGTCAGGGTGTGCCGTAGTCATGACTAATGGTGATGATGGAAATAAACGCATGTATGTCGGAAAAAAACTCGCTGGACAAATCTGGATAGACCTAACAGGAAACCATCCCTCACGCGTAAAATTACAAAGGACGGCTTCGGTCAGTTCCGTGTGAAAAGTGCCACCGTCTCTATATACGTTAAAGAGAATGCATGAGAAGAACAAAAGCGCTAACGCGCCTTATCCACGTCCCAAGCATCGATTAGTCTCTTGGGGCGTCTTTCGCTATTTGCATCGTGCCATCACAAAAAGGACACACCACTTCCACTTGTTCTCCTTTTTCTTTATCATAAGCAAAATCATCGACAACAAAATCTGGAACATCATCGGTTTTATGGCAGTCAACACATTTAAACATGATCGTCTCTATTTCTTCCTTTATTCCAAAAGTATCTTCTTTGTCATCTAACCATCTTAGTGGATCTTCTTTATCCCGCCCGTCGTGGCATCCATCTCCCTCCTCCTCTTTATTTCTGTTTTATAAATTCTCATATCTTCCATATAGTGATAAAGATAACCATAGTCTGCGATTCATATCATCGTAAGCTCCATTTCTCTCTGACAATGAGAACACTGATAAGGATCACGTTCAAACTCTTCGATCATCCGTTGCCGATAGGTTTTCTTTTTCTTAGACGTTTCTAACAATTAAGAAATCTTTCTTACCCTTACAAGTATATAGCTTTAAAATTTCATTCACTTGTTTATGAAACCGACGACTATATAGACCAAAACGCCCCACTACTCGAAAATGTTTTGGTGGGATGTGCTGAAGAAGTTCAAAAATAAATTTATAAACGGGCCATACCACATCTTTTCGATGTCCTGTACGATGATCTTCATACCAAAACCTAACGGTTTGTCCGTCATAAGATGTTATTCGATATTCAGCAATAGCTGGTCTCGCTAAGTAACGCCCAATATACTTGGCAGCTCCTTTAGCATTTTTCATTTTTGTCTCTGCATTCACATAGAAACCATGCGGATACCTTTGATACAACTCATTAATGAGCTGGTCAGCCCTGTCGTTTTGAGGAAACCACTTCTTCAGGAGATCAAGCACAAGCTTCTGCCAAGACTTTCTTAAGTAATTATAAGATATGTACTCACTAGGAACCCACTCTTTGTGACGATCTAGAGCTCCCTCTGTCACCAGAACATGAATATGAGGGTTAAATTTGAGATCACGACCAAATGTATGAATTACCGTGATCACGCTTACTTCCATCCGACGCTTTTTACTTTTGTGATAGAAGTAATACTTAAACACCTCCGCCACTTCTTTACTCAATTCATTCAATTTATAACGATCCTGAAAAAAGACATCTCTTAATTCTTTAGGAATCGTAAACACCATATGGCGATGTGGAACATCGAAGATCATCTCTTCTTGTTTATCCGACCATTCATCCGCCGCACTTCATAGCTTTATCAACCGTTTCATAAATATCGTTTCGATAATCCTTAGGAAAACGATTATCGTGCATTACCCAAAAGCCAGCAAAATGATCCCATAAAATTTTCTTAATCACACCGCCATTTTTGCCCACTTACGACACCTCCAACTACCACTATCTTAACCAAAACTTATCCACAACTCAAAAATCTATAGTTTTCTAAACGACAAAAAAAGCAAATCGTTTTTCACGATTTGCCTGATAATAGAAATAAAATTATAAAATTTTATAAGTCCGATATAAAAATGTATTCTTCTATTAGTCCTCTTTCAATGATGTCGTTCATTTCTGCGGTCAAGTTATGATTTCTGATGCCCGATTTCGCTATTATCTTTGACCACGTTAATAATTCATTGTCTTCCTTCATTCTTCTTAGAACCCATTTAAGCCTTCGAACGCGAAATGCTTCTACACTTTCCAATAGAGGAGTAAGACACTCTCTTGTTTTAGGAAGGCGATCGATATTCTTTCTTAGAAAATTTTTGTTTCTCAACCTATCACTTACCGCTGTTATTGTGACTCTATTTGGTTTACCATTACGATAAGAAACGGCTTCAACAATCCCTTTCAATTGAGGATAAGTCTCTTTGTCGATCCTATTCCAATAGTTATAATCTAAGCCTTTTCGTGAATATCTAGGAACACTACGAATTAATTGTGGGGAATGTTTATTCAGCCATTGTTTATCGTTACGATATAACCACTCATAAGTCGCTCTGGCTATGTTCCTCATATCTGATACAGTTTTTCCATTATACTGAGATAAAGTACTATACCAAGCTTCCCGATGCTTCTTTCTGTCCAAATGAAAACGATCGTCTGTTGGACTCTCTTGATTAACCAATCTCTTATATTGTTTTGTTATCGTTTTTCGACAACTCCTCAATTCTTTTGCAGTTTGTCTCAATGATTTGGAATCAACTACTTTTTGTTCCCAAACAGAACCATAAGAAACAATATAGCTATGATTGTATTTATCTGTTGGTGATCTATCTGGTCCGATTCGTTTATAAACAAATCCGCAAGAACACTTAAACGTAGCATACGGTTTCCCAGTAGTATCTTGACGTTGGATAAAACACTCTTCAATGACTGGTTCATGAAAATGAGACGCTGCCCTATTAAGACACGGCCAAGGTCCTTCTCCAAATGGGGCATAGTTTTTGGGATTTAAACTAAAATAATCTGTAGGCGCCGTGTTTAAAGCTAACATAAGAACCAAATGTTTTATGGGATGAACCGCCTTCACATAATCTTTAAAAATTCCTCGTAGCCAGCTGCTTCTTTGTGTGGGAGACAAGGAACTTTGCATGTCTTGTAAAAACTCTTCCCCCAACGTATCAATGATGTTAGGAATTAAACTTTTAAAACGAATCTTCTCGCTATACGTTAGAAATGTAGAATCATGGAGCAGGAATTTGTATCTTTTTTTAAATTCCTCTAATCCTAATGTGGGAGGTGAATGACATAAAATCCAATGAACACTTTGTGCTATCGAGAAGTAAAACGGATTTTTCTGTTTCGAATGATACACATTTTTTCCTTCCTTCATGACAGCTTTGTTTAGGGGATTTAAGTTTTCTGACGAATGGAGAACCATACTTTCAATCAGCCATACGTTGTGGATAGGGCACACTTTCACGCCAAACACTTGATGTGTCCGATGCCAATATGCTTCACCTAAACGGAGCACCTCTTCTTGAAAACAGGCAGGACAATAAAACAAATACTTATTTTTTTTATCTAAATGTCCGATCATCATTTGAATATGTGTATTATTATTTGCTTCACCACGCATAAAGGCCGTGATGCGATTTACGCGTTCTTCCTCGATGAATGGACGGTAAAATGGAAATAGGGTGGTGTTATCAATAAAATACTGGCATGTTAATTTTTCATGATCTAATTGTTCAACTAATACAGAAAGCCTTGAAGGGAAACTAGCTACGGGAGAAATACTCGAATCCCTAAACAAATCCTTCATCGTTTCTTCTTTTGTTTGATTTCGACTCCATAGATGATACCTAACAAGAACACTGTAAAACAATTCATCAGGATATGGTGTTGGAAAACTTGGAATCACTGCTCTCACATCCCTTATTGATTATTTAGATAATCTTCACTTTTCTCTTTATCTTCATTCAACAACTGTTTAATCTCTTCATTACGAATCTTTTCTTTTTTAGGGAAAGTCTTTTCTTCTCGACTTTTCTCCTCTACTTGAATTTTTGTTTGATAGATTTCCTCCATCTTTTTCGCTTCCTCAGACGCAAAGTGCAAGGCTTCTATGAAATCGTGTTTACTGTTCATTTTCGACGCGGCGTGTTCCGCACATTCTTTTGCTATTTCAACATTTTCTATGCCACTTTCTAGTAGCATGTTGATAATTTTAATTGCTGAAGACATTTCCACATCTTCTTTTTGAGACGCTACAGTTTCCTCACTTCTTAATGCCGTTTTCTGAACAGACTGTTGAAAGGCTTTTTTAATGTCAGGAGTAGGTATATCTCTAACATTTCTAAGTTTTTCCAACTGATTATTTTTAATGGCCGTTAATATTGGTTTCGATAATCTAAAATTCTCATTAAAAACCTCTCGAATGAGCCCTGCCGTGATTTTTTCACTATCTTCACCAATAAGCCGCCATTGGGTTAACATGTATAGTTTTACAGCAAAATCAGGTATTCCCTGTGTACAGTCGTAAATAGCTTTTTCAATAGCTGGGGTTAACTTAGAGGTAACATTCGTCCATTGGTATTTCCAAAGAGCCTCAATAAAATTATCCCAAACGTCATCTTTAGAATAATTCAACCAAAGCTCGGAGCCAAATCCCTCATTTCGTCGAGTGGTTGCCAAATCATCAAATATAAACTGCACTTTAGGTGTTCCTACTAAAATGACGGGAAGCCCAATGTTATTGATCAATTTAACAAAAAAATTCATCATCATTTTTGCACCACCTGCTTTTGCTTCACTTAACCTTTGAATCTCATCAATGACAAGGATACCTATTCCATAAATAGCAGCTATATGACCCATCTCTGTCACTAAAACATCATTGTTTATGTTCCTTTTATTAAACTGTTTGTAAAGTGTCGTCGTACCTAAAATGCAATCGATTTTATAGAAATAATTTAGACATAGCCCTTTAATCGAACCGTTAAAAGGACATTCTATTTTCAGCCAAACAAGTTGAGATCGTTTTAATATTGTGCCGTTATACTCTTTATGTTCAATGACCTGTGGGTATAATCCTAGGACACTTTCAATCGCAGTCGATTTACCAATACCACTTAATCCTATAAGCGCAAATCCAGTTGCGGTTGATCGAATCAAAGGTTCATACTCTTCATTTGTCCAATCAATATTCTCAAATGATTCTCTCATTTGACGTATCCATTCTGCTTTTATCGGGTTTCGGGCTTTATATCCTTGGCGAATGGCAATTGAAATACTTTGTTCCAATGTAATATGCTTTGGTATAGTCTTGATAAAATCTGACATACTCCAAATGGAATGAATACGATAGGGATCTGGTAAGAGACGTTCCTTTGAATCATAAGTTGGCTTTCTGCTGATACGTGAAGCGGCTCCTTTCACATCATATATTTCAGGTAACGCTTCGATATAAGGATTGTGTTTATACGATGCAATGTCTTGTTCTTTGTATCGTGCTTGTATTATTTGACCTGTTAGCACCAGTTGTCCTGACAATGTCATCCCACCCTTTATAAATCTTCTTTTAATTGATGAAAAAGAGATTTTTCTTTTGATAAAAATTTCTTTGGTTCCTCTTCGATCCATGGTTGTTGTTCATTTTTTTCTGCTTCTAGAACATGATCCCCGCGGATGATTTTTTGAACGAATTTTGCTTCTTCTTTGTTTTCTTGTGCTCTTTCTACTTTGCTGTTTTCTTCGATATCTTTCGTACGTAATTTATTAGGTACACCATTTGACTCATTTAACTTGTTCCTATTTGAAACGAAATCATTCATTACCGAAACAGGTTTTTCTTTTGATTGTAACAATTGTAATTCATCATCATGCTTTTCTTGTTTTTCTTTTAAAGATAAATCATGTATTTCATCAAATGTATAATTGGCATAAAGTTGCCTATTTCTCTCTAAAAGCATCGCTACTTCTATTTGTTTACCGTTCTCTAAGATGATATAAATTTGACTCGCATTTCTCGGATCATAGGCAATCGGTACTTTCCAACTATTATTTGCTCTAGCTTTTTCATACCATTGCTCCTCATCCACCACGTCACAAGAATAACTCATATCTTTAAAATCAATCCCGCTTTTTTTAACTTGAGCCTCTCCTCTAGGCAACAAATTGATCATCGCATTTCTTTTAGATATCTCCTTTAAATCCCCCCCTCTATTTTGAATTCCCCACTTCCAAAGTTCCATTGGGTTTCGCTTAACCCCATCCTTTGTCATATCTTCAGCTAGTTGATACTCGTCCATCCGTTTATCAAAATTATGTTGTTTAATAACGCTATTGAGGATAACTCTAAATTCATCAATATCTAACAAGGCACTTTGTCTGTGATCAACTTCTCCTCGTTCTTTGTACCCTTTTTTCACACCACCTGGTAAATTTCTTATTGCATGCTTTACTAACCCAATAGTACTTTCAACAATTCCTTTCAAATCCGCTCGATAAGGAGGTGCATTTCTATGAATAATATCTAAACTCGATCCAGACAAAGCATCTGATGTGATACTAATGAATTCAGAACCATTATCGGCTACTAGGATTTTTGGCGTTAGACAAGTATCTGCACCCTCCTCAAAACCTTCGAGAACGCTATAGAGTTTACTATTAGTAAAAGCATCAAATAGTGCTAATTGTGTCCCCTGCCAACTCGGTGGATTGATTCCTACATGAACACCCACAATTACTCGTGACATGACATCTTGAACAATATATATCGTTGGTTTTTTTAGCAACCTTTCACGATCGTACCGATTAACTATATAAACGTTTGATACAGCGGCATCAATTTGGAAGACGGATCCTGGACCCATTTGGTCATTAAGGGAACTTTTCAACACAGTCCTACTCTCCAAATTAAAACGCTTTTCACCTTTTCGTTTAATAATTGTTTGTCTTAGATCCTGATCTTTATAGAGATGGTATTTAAATGCTTCCAAAGTTGGAAAACGGCCTTTCGGATCAATTTGAGGTGTTCTGACACCATCTATCATTTTTTCACCAACAGAAAAGTAATTTCTCAGCATATATTGATAAGTTTCTCGTAATGTAGTCTTTTGTGTTGTTGCATAACATTTTGCGACGGATTTCCTTATGATTTCTAATATATCTTCATCTATATTCACACCAACTTTTCTAGAGCTCTTTACTCCCCTCTTAGGAATCTCTCTCCCTTCTTCTTTGGCCTTCGCTTTCATCTCTGCCGTAATAATTCGTCGTTTTCCTTTTCCTCCACAATTATCATATAAGGGAAGAAGAGCATTGATGGTTTGCCCTCCTTTCCAAAACTGTTTTAAGTCGTTATAATACGTACGTGTCGAAACCTTTGTTTCTGTCGAGAGTGCTTGAATAGATGCATTTCTTAGTCTAGGATTATAAATATCTGGCTTATCATTTACCAAATCTTTAATTCGTTCCCATCTCTTATCTCTTTTCTTTACATGCTTTTCAAAAAATACGGATTTTGGATCAATAATTCGATCGAACGGATCCACTGTTCGTTTAACGACGCCACCCTCGAGTGACTCTTCGAATTCGGAAAGTGTCCTATATTCTGGTAGATATAACTTCTTTTTTTCTTCCGTCATACGCACAACAATCACTGTGTTTTGAGGACGATCGAACCATAACACTCTTTCATAAATTGTTTCATCTTTGAATTCATTCTGATAAACAGAATTTACAGTCACATTCATCCAATCAACCCTTTTTTAGATAAAGCTATAGTTTTGTTCTTCGTTGAAATTGCAGTGGCTGCCCTGTCGTCAATATCACTTTTAAATCAACCTCCCAGTAACGGTGGAAGATAAAATGCTTGACAAACTGTATTGATGTGCCAGGTTTTATTTCAAGTTTTTTATCTCCTAACAGACATGCTTTTGCTAAAGGGAGCAAAGAATCTTTTAAAATATCACTCAAAACCTCTTCTACAACCAATAATTCTTTCAAGTCACGAATCGGTAAATACTCAATATCCTTTGCTCTCCAAAGCCAATCTATGTTATTTGCCAACTTCTTGGGGATATCACTTTCTGTTATTACTGAAAATGCAATCCCTTGATTTTGCCAAAACATCCTTTCAACCATCGTCTTCCTTAAGACACTCGTACCTGATAATCCATTATCTGTCATCACGGAATACGCCTTAAAGAAGGTTTCATTCTGAAATTCATGTTCAACTAAGAAATCCGTACACATCACAATATGTTCCTGCTTTTTCCGATCAAAAGGATGCTTCACCCCTAATTCATCAGCTATTTGAATCGTTTCTTCAACAGGTAATAATGGATATCGCTCCCTTATATCAAGAACATTTGGCATCGACTCCAGCCAAAATAAAAATGATAATTCTAAATTGGAAAATAGGTGATGGGTTCTGTTTGTCTTCCATCCATTGATCCTGTTTTTAAATCCTCTCGATTTAACATTACGAATTGTTAACCACGGTTTGTAATCCTCACCAAATCCTTGACCGCGGCCTTGCTTCTTGATTTTTTCAATTTTTGAAACAGTTATTGAATTATGTCTAGACACAGCTATGCCCCTCCTGTAATCTTAAATTATGCTTCATCTCATTAATTACCAGTTTCTTCTTTCTTTATTCCCCGTTTCGGTAAAATAATCTGAAAATTTATTTACCATGTCCTATACAAGAGGAGGAAATTTATGTCTTTTGGTAGCAATGTTCGGTACTATCGAGTAAAAAGCGGCTACACATTAAAAGACCTTTCTAACGAATTACAAGTTTCTGTTAATTACCTCAGCACACTCGAACAAAACAACGCAAAAATAAAACCAGAATTTTTACCAGCACTCTGTACTGCATTGAGTATAACTCTCTCAGACCTCTATGAAGAAAACGCTGATAACGTATTTAATGAGTAAAAGGAAACCTGCTGATTAACTCGTCTCGTTCGCTTGCAAGTCTTACTCTAAAGCAATGCAAGTAGATATTCGATACGCAAATAATTCCTAGTATTATTTCGAGAAATTAGCTTTTTAGGTTTTTTATTTTAAAAAAACAGCCCTAAATTATTTATTTTGAGAAGAATTTATTTCCATCATATATTTTTACGGGGGTGCTTACGACACCCATAAAACGAAAAAAAGGTGGCCTAGTGGCCACCTTTTTTTTCGTTCTCTAATTTAATTTGTAAAAACTGATTAAACAAATTCAAATTCTTCACAAATTCATCTTTTTTTGCATGATGACAGAAATTTGTTGTATTCTTAAATGTTTTGATGGTCTCATCTACAACTAATTTATCATCAAAATGGTTTTCGATTTCTTCAGGCCACCTATAAGCTCTTATAAAGGTACACCATTTATCTTTCCAACTTATTTGATTAGTAGCCCCTTTCCCCTTCAAGACCGTTAGTGCTCCTTCACTAGAAAAATTATCTAAAGCCAGAAGCAAAGATTCTAACGATTCGGCAACAATATTCTTTCTAGCTATGAAACGATCTAACATCTTCTCTGCTTCCTTATATTTAACTGTATCCTTTCGTTTTAATCGCATGATTTTTTGCAATTCTTTTATATATATACGTTTATTATTCTCATCAAAACTTTTTAACACTTTTCTTACTCTATCAAGATACATTTCTCTCTCTCCATTCCGTTACTATTACAGTGTTTTCCATAATAATCCATTATTAAAAATGGCAAAAAATTGAATATATATTACCGAAACAGGTAATGATGCATTTACGCAACTCTTCTATGAAAGATAACTATAAAAAGGAGATGAAGTGATTGAAAGTGAGCCTTTCACAGTTGATGGAACTAGATCCGTACAGGAACAATGGGATCTTATTACTGAAAAAGGAATTACAAGGATATAAGAAAAAGGGCGTGGTTTTTTTTCAGGATTCCATCCTAACCTTATCCCCGACACAATCTTTTCAGTTGTATTACTCTATACACGCTAATGAAACGTCCATCAGGGGTCCTTTTCCCATTCCAACAAGCGAATGGTCAATCCTTTGCCAATGGAAGAAACAAGAGAAGGGGCTGGGGCATCTAAAGAACTACTTTTATGATTATTATGGGACATACGTTGCCACCTCTGTTCTAAGGGATTATTTACGGAACACACCATACGTAGGCGAGGAATTTACGTGGTATTACACAAATAAGGAGTACCAATAGATGAGAGAATGGAAAAAAACGACGATTCAAACGATACAAGACGAGCATTTGATCCATTATCTTGCCAGGCAATTTAATATCGATCCCATAGTGATGAAGGTGCTTTGCGCAAAAGGGTTAAAAAATGAAGAGGTGATCAGTGAGTTTTTTTATCCTTCGATTGAAAATTTACACGACCCCTTTTTATTAAACGACATGAGAAAAGCTGTCTGTCGGATCATTCAAGGTATGAAGCGGAAGGAAAAAATTATGATATTTGGAGATTATGATGCGGATGGTATTACATCATCTGTGGTCCTCTACAGAGGATTACGTTTTTTCGGGGCGAACGTGAATGTCCAATTACCTTTAAGATCAGAGGGATATGGTTTGTCGGCTGAAGCGGTGAAACGTCTTTCGCATGACGGTGTAACGCTATTAATTACAGTGGATAACGGAACAAGTGCTCATGAGGCCATGGAACAAGCAAAACAAGAAGGGATAGAAGTGATTGTCACCGATCATCATGAAGTGTTAGGAAAACACCCTACATGTCATGCCTTTATCAATCCTAAAAGAAGTGATAATACCTATCCCTTTCCTCATTTAGCTGGTGTTGGTGTGGCTTTTAAAGTGGTCCATGCCCTCTTCTTAGCGGCAAAACTGAATTGGGAAAAACACCTTTGGAAATTTATCGAACTGACAGCCTTAGGAACGGTTGCTGATATGATGCCCCTCATTGGAGAAAATCGAATCATGGCCAAGTCTGGGATTTATAAAATGGATACGGGACCAGAGCCAATGTTGAAGAAACTGTTTCACTGTTTAAAGCTATCCCGTATCGACAGTACAACCCTTTCTTTTCAAATTGCACCGATTTTGAATTCTTGCGGCCGCATTGATAATCCCAATGTTGCCGCTCAGCTTTTTATACAGGAAAACACCAAAACAGTAGAAATTTACGCTTTAATTGAGTTAAACAAAAAGCGCAAGGCGATGGTAGAAGAACAGTTTATGAAGGCGGATTCCATGGTGAAAGATCACTATCTTTTTTTAGATGAACTTATTGTTGTATGGGGTGATTTTCATGAGGGATTAATCGGTATCCTTGCAGCAAGAATTACGGAAAACTATCATAAACCCGCTATTGTTATATCACTTAACGGGAAAGGATCGGCTAGAAGCGTGCAAAACTCCGAATTTTCTATTGTGAATACGATCCAACGATGTTCAACTTATTTGAAAAGTTATGGTGGCCACCAAGCGGCTGCTGGATTAAATATCGACATGGATAAAGTAAGAAAATTTTCAATAGCCATTCAATTATCAGCAGTTAAGGAGACACTCATTAAATCAATTATTAATTATGAACATCAGTTTTCCATTGCGAGGTTTCCGAAGAATCTATTTGATGACCTAGCTATACTAGAACCATTTGGAATGGGGAACCCCATGCCCATCTTTCATAGTGGGGAAATTTCCATCAAAGACTATCGAACCTTCGGCCGCTATCATGACCACGTCTCCTTTACTATTGGTAAAAAAGAAGCCATTGCTTTTCGCCAAGCATCACAATTTCAATCATTTCACGGGAACTTGGAGTTTCTTTACACGCCAAATTTAAATGAAACGTCGAAGTTTTTAGTCTGTGATTTACGATCAGTATAGAAGCAACTCCGAACAAATACTTTTTATTCACTTTCACTCTTCTGTTGACTATTAAGAATGACCCCGCTCTCCTTTTTCACCCCATAGCAAATATCCTTGAACAAAATATTGAATTATCCAATAACCTACCAAGGGGATGTTATGCAGTTCGACTTTTAGCTTTCAAGCATCGTACTTCCATTTATCCAGATTAATCTACAATTAAGATTATGTTTATCTATCTACATTTAATTATATAAAGACATTCAGGAGTGTAAAAATGGCAAATTGCTTTTATAAACAAAATTTTCATTTGTGGCTACTATAAGGTGTTAGTTTTTTGGAACTTGCTCACTATTCGTTTGTTAGCAAGATATTCATATAACGTGTGAGACGCCCAAAGAAAAGTGGTACCAAAGAATTTTTTCGACTTTCTCAACTAATTCTATTGGACATTCTATGACTAAAAATATTTCTAATTCCCTACTTTTTAATGCTTTCTTCTGCTTAAGGATTACTTTATAATAAATGAAATTAACGATAAAAACCAAGAGAAATCCAGTTTATTGCCCTAATAAGCCCCGAAAAATAGGACCCCAATATAAGCAAAACCTATACTAGCTCCAATGACAGAAAAGCATGTTCCTAATACTGCACCCGTATCAATTAAACTCACACCGTCAGACCCATGAAGAGACAAACTGAATCATAATATGTTCACACTAGAAATCACAATTAATTCACAAAAGAAACGAGCTTGGGATTCCAAGCTCGTTTTATCTTTTATTGTTTTAGGCTTCTTCAACTAACGCTGTCCCGTTTGTTTATGTACATATTTTCACAAACTATGTAACAGCGAGATTGCATAACCAGCTTTAAGGATTTTGTGATTGACATTCTTATCGATAACGTTTTTTAATCAATACCCCACAACAGAAGCGAGAGCTTGTTGAGCTATCGAATGCTCAGTTGAACAAGAATATGATTTTATAATATCTTATCTCCTTTGATAGACACCGCTACTCTAAAAGATATTCAGAGAAGATAAATTATCCTCTCTGAACATTAAGTACGACGATTCGTATCAAAAAGCCAACCAGTAATCCAGGAGCCATGGCGAGTATCGGAAGCCATAGAGCTCCGAGTAACACACCAAATATCGTTACTTTTGAAGAATAAATCAAGCCAACCGTGACAAAATAAACCGCAAACACAAACGGAAGAAAAGAATATTCCTCTTTTTCTCCTCCTGCATCTTTAAACGCATCCCACATGGCAAAAAAATAGAGACATGGATAAAACAATAACCATTGATAATTGGTTCTCTCTATCGCTGTTTGAATATCCCCTAGAAAACTTAACACAATCACTTCGTTAAAATTAGCTTGGACATTCACAAGAAACTCTAAAAAAATAAACAGAAATCCTTTCACATAGTTTTTATTGAGCAATTGAGCAAACCCTGGAAGAGCAATACTCCATAACAAGGCTTCTGATTTTTTCTCCAAATGAATCCCTACTTCTTTGTCAATTGATCACGGTCTGGTGCTTGTGGAGGTTCTTCCATCCAGGCATTTTTGATCATCAAATTTGCTCCATCCTCGGCATAAAACGAGATTTCCATCAGTAATCGACCATATTTTAATCCAATATCTTTTCTTGGACTTCCTGCCATCGCAACTCCGTAATTTCCAATTCCAGCAGCAATCATAGATATTACATGAAACAACATCAGTTTATCTGAGAAAGGAGCAACCGTTGAATCTGTAACCGCCGTATCCCAGGGACTTGGTACGGGAATGTCGTTAGATTGGAGAATTTTACCGAAAATTGAAATATGTTTCTCGGCTATTGCTTTTCCTCTCAGAATATATTGTCTTACCTCAGCCAAATCACACGTTTGTGCAAAAGCGGTCATTAAACTCTTTCCAATGGCGTTCGTTTGAACGTTAATAAAAACATGGGTCATTTCTATGGTGTTAATCGTTCTTTGTTTTCCAAACATATTGCCTAAATAATCTTGATCTGTCACAAATGACACTTCTTTTGGCATTGGAATATACGGAGGACGATTATGGATTCCTTTTTCTAACGTCAATTTTTTAATGAAACAATGTAAGTTCATCGCATCCATGAGTATTTTTTGAAAAAACTCAACAATATCTGTTCGACTATTTGTACTAATGGCAAGCGAACCCGCTCCCATCCCCAGGATCGACATATGGTTAAGGTAGAACAAGTAATAAGTATCAGTGAACAACCGTGGTGCTCCTACATTCACATCCTTATCCGTAAAACCAACAGGTATCGGAAACCCCTCATTCTCAAATAAACCCACAAGAAAATCAAGATGATTCTCAGCAGCTTCTAAAGCCTTTTTTAAAACCAAACGAACATCTTCATCCTCAACATGACTTAAAAAATAAGTCAATATCTGCTTAGAAGCCGTATCATTTGTGTATTGGGTCCAAAGACTTGTCATCTCAGCAGATGTTAACCTCGTATCATGTGTATTATTCATTATAAAAACCTCCATTCTTCATATATTATCCCCAAAAATAAAAGATAAATTATAAAAGTTGGAGGTTTGAAATAGTTCAATAACCTTACTATACTCCCCCATAGCGCCTTAACAGGAATGATGGTTCTTGCGCTAACGCACCAGTTAGATGAAGAAGAAAAAGAGACGCTCATTAAACAATCGCGCCCGATTACGGGAACGAAATAATTTTTTTTGCCTAGAGACGTCTTACAATAACAAATTAAATATAAAAGGGACTCTATATCCCAGTAATATTAGATAAGAAAAACCTAGCATGGGAAAACCGCCCGAGCTAGGTTTTTCTTATCTAATAAATTTTATATCCTGCCCAAAAGAGCAGGTAAATCCTCATTATTCATCATCCACTTTGCTGTGGTGTAATGGTGGTGGAATTAACCAACCTTTTTCTTTGTTTAACTTCAAAAATTTGGAGCCTAGTGCTGCTTTATCTGTATGAAACTGACCAAACATCATCGCAATATCTTCTCTGATGGATTGCCCCATAATTTGGCTACAAATAACTAGACCTAGAGCTATTTCAGCTGATGTTGCGGCAGAGACAGCCGCATCTTGAAATCGAGCACCTGCTGGAATATCATTGAGATCAGCTTTGGGAGGTACTGGAGTCGCAGGAGGTAACGCCACCCCATTTTCTTTAGGAGGAAGTCATGGCAACTCAAGAGAAACCTATGGATAAGTTAGAATATAAAATCAAGTTACCGTAGCCGCATGATAAATACTGGTCATTTAAGGGGTCTCACTCACCCACTATTAAATGTAGCCAAGAACTTGATATTTACTTGAATAAATACGATAAAATAAAATCACTTAGCTAGTTAATTCTACTTTTTTCAACTCCACATTATGAACCAAATGCAACACAAAATTTTAATGGATTTCCATCTCTCTTTTTTTCAAATAAGAGCAGCAACAGCTTACATCTTTAAACCTCTCCCTTATTGCAAGAGGAAGATAGAAAGACTATTTGGAGAAACGGATATTAAATGTCGTTCCTTCAGGACTCGATGTATAATCGATTTTGGCATTATTTCTCTTGGCAATGGAAAAACAAATGGGTATTCCTAAACCTGTTCCTTTATCTTTAGTAGTAACAAAAGGGGTTGCAATATCCTCTATGATGTCAGAGGGTATTCCTTTTCCTTCATCCATAATGGATAAAACCATCTTATTATTCTCTTCATACGTCATAATTCGAACTTTTTTTCCTGCATTCATGGCATCTAAGGAGTTATTAATCAAGTTCAAAAGAAGCTGTCGAATTTCGTTTTTGTCAATAAGTAAGTCTGCGATATTACTCAAATGTAAGTCAACCAATTTACCTTCTTTTAGAGCTCTTGTTTCTAGCAATGGAAGGACGGATTTTATTAATTCATTTAAATTACACTCCTCCAATTTTTCAGGTTTATCCTTCGCTATATCAAGAAATTCAGTAAGGATATCGTTCACACGGTTGACCTCATCAATCATCAAATCAAATATAGGTTTTTGTTTTTCAAGTTCTTCGTTTTCAGCCATCAACTGCAAAAAACCTTTAACACTAGTCATTGGATTCCTTACTTCATGGGCAACACCTGCTGCCATTACTCCGATAAGATTTAATTTTTCATAGCGTTGCTTTTGCTTTTCACGTTCTTTCCTATCTGTGATGTCACTAAAAGTGACAAATATCCCGTTTATATTAGGAAACAGTTTTACTTCGAACCAACGTTTTGAAAATTCAGATATTATCTCAAATACTTGGGGTTTTTGTTCTTCATATGCTTTATGGTAAATGGTGTACATTTCTGTATCTATGTATTTAGATGAAACATCCCAAACACTTGTCCCAATAAGTTCTTCTTTTGTCCTTTCAAAAAATAGTTCTTCTACCTTTAAATACGGTTCAGCTGCCTTATTAATAAATTCAAATTCCCAATCGGAATTTAAAAAATAACAAGCTTCAGACATATTTTCTAATATTTGGATCATATCTAATTTATTTTCAAGCGACTTTGACGGCATTTACGTACCTCCCATTTGTAGCTTCGTGGATCTCATCACCTCTATAGCATCATCGAATGTTTTTAAAATAAATTCTCTTATCTATACATTTCTACAAAAAATATCATTTCTCTTCATAATCAATCAATTCTTGAAGAAGGTAGCCATAAAATTGAGTACATAACCTGCCTCCGCTTCCCTTTCATTGTGAAAGTCTGTTACAGATAATAGGACTTAGTTCAAATTGTAAGGGAGAGTTACAGGAAGACATCAGCTTTTAGTTCCTATCGAGCTTTTATTCATTGTTTATTGGAAATAAAAAACGGAAGGCTGAATTACTTCACTAAACCTTCGTCTCGCTATTGTAATTTTCATATAAGAAACAGCAACTATTTTATAATTACAATTACAATTTCATTAAATTTAACCTTTCCAAGTCTTCTGCCAAGACGATTATACCCCTCTATACTTTTCTTATAAAGTAATCTGTAGTTGTTTCATTATTTACAACTTCATCAATTACCATTGATTCAAGGCAATCTTCAATACCAATATCACTTATTAATGCCCTTATTTTTTGTGACAGCACAACTATTCTTGAAATTACTTCAATTTGGTTCCTACTTACTTTTTCTATAAGTTTAATATTTTTAGCCACGAGATCCCCCCACTGTCTATTGTTTTACTTTATAGGACTTTGTTTATTGTTGAAAGTCACTTTAAAACCAGAATAAATTACTTTAGTCCTTTTTCCTCATACTTTTCTTATTACCTTTTACCCATATTTAAATAACATTAAACGCTTATATCTCAAAATCTCATTCTTTTTATAAAAAAAACCGAGAAGACATACCAATGGCACGTTCCCGATTCTAATTCTAGCATTACATAAACCCTACATATATTATTCTCCGCCTGTCTTTACTGAATTCTATTTTTAACGGTGCAAAAAATTTCTACACAGTGAAAAGAAGAATGTCAGAAAGAAATCTATTCGCCAGTTTTATTGAAATAAGAATAGCGATTATTCCCATTATTTTTCGAGTAATACATAGCATGGTCCGCCTGTTCTACCAATTGTTCAATATTCCTGTTTTTACTTGCTTCTATACTAATACCAATACTTACGGATAATGCTATTTCGTCACCTTTAACTATGAAAGGTTTGCCAAACTGATTAATAATCGATTCTGAAAGAGATTGAGAATATTGGGTATTATCATCGCCTTGTGATAATATGACGAATTCATCTCCACCGTATCGACAGAGTATATCTTGTGATCTAACACACTCATTTATCCGCTCGGCAATCTGAATCAAAACACTATCGCCGTCTTTATGTCCATAGGTATCATTAACTGATTTAAAACCATCTACATCTATAAATAGAATGGTAACTTCGGTTTCCATTGGTAATGTATTTATATATTGCGTTATAAATTCCCTATTATTTAAACCTGTTAATTGATCTTGATGTGCAATGATATCTAATTCAATTGTATAAACCAAAAATATAGCCATCGTTTTTAAAAATCTTGTTTCCTTTTCTGTAAATGTATAGGGTTCAGTATCCATAGCACATAAATTCCCAAATACTGTTCCATTACTTAGAACAATTGGAACGCCTAAAAAGCTCTTAATACCCAAGCTTTGTGTAGGAATGAGATTACATGCTATCGGGTGATAACTTGTATCATTTATGATAAGTGGATCACGTCCACTTTGAAGGATAATATTTCAGTAAGCATCTTCGAGAAATAAAGTGGTTCCTGCATCGAATAAAACTTTATTTCGATTGAATACATGGGTCAGAATAGAATGATGCTTGTCGGTTATTTGTGTTACACAAAAGGTATTTGTGCCAATATACTCACTAACTAATTCAAGCATACTTTTAGAAGCCTCATTTAACCTTTCATAACTTTGTCCCATTAAAGAATTCATTTGCTCACCTCCACCTTAACGTTCTCTATTGATTTAAAAAACGACCTAAAGAGGTTGGGATATATTAAATCATATCCGTCTTCCTTCTGCGGTAACTCGGCTACCATAGCTTATTTGCCTTTAGGCCCATAGTTTTGCGTCCCTACCTTTCGATAGTTTTGCTATTATCCGAAGTTATACTTTATGGGAATATTTACCCGTTTATCATTATAGCCATTCCAATATAAGAAGACAACTTATTTATTTTAAACACTAAACCCCCATGTCTTTTAGTTGTTTCAACTTACGAATGGCGACATCGGTTTTTTCCATAATTTTCAAGGATTAAATAATGTGGATCCAACTCTGTTTCCCTTAATATTTGGGTAACCTTGGATACTAAATTACCTTGATAAAATTGCTGAACAAACAGATTCACGGAAACTGTTTTTAGTGGATATCCTTCACTTAACCATTGTTTTTGTTGTTTACAAGCCTCCCTTAACACCCATTGGTAAATTGGAATGATTAAGCCTGTTTCTTCAGCAATGGGAATAAAGTCGGCTGGAGAAACTATTCCTAAATCTCCCCTATTCCAGCGGGCTGGCATGACCTTATGGTTTTAGCTCCTCTAGTTTTGCGTCCACCCATTTCTGAATGTTTGCCTTTTTCATTTTACATTTTTTAATCACCTTACTAAAGACCTGATACAAAAGTTTTTAATAATATTTATTTTATTATAATATGACAAATTTCGGAATTTAATGATTTACCAATAAATTAAAATAATTCCTTTTACGTAAAATCCCCCGCGAGCAAAAAGAAATTTCAGATTATAGGGACTGTGGTTATCCTTTTTTAGTGAAAGAAAACGCAATAAAAAACAGGAAACCAATCAGATGGAATACTTATCGATATCGGACAAGCTATTCGTTCCTAGGATCGTATTGTCAAAAATTATATAGATCAAGAATTACCCAAGATATTCTTTTTAACTTGAAACAGGATTTACGTAGATGAGGAGTTACATCATTTTCCTACAAACCAGTTGACAGGCTGTAGCTGCTAGCCCTTCACCTAAAAGCATTTCTTTTATCGTTTCGTTTCATCACCAAGATAAACATAAGCCAGCATTCTGTCATAGTTGTCTCTTTCTTCAGTACCTGCAGCGAGCAAGGTGTCATCCTATTTGCTATTCCTTTGATGAGCGGCAGACCAAGTATATTTCATCTCTTTTTCAGGCGTTACAGCACCCTATTGCACTTTCTTTCGTTGACGTATAAAAGAGACCCTCACTTAATTTGGATTAAAACCTTGTTTAGTAAATAGTAATAGAAAGTATCATTCCTAATCTGACCATTAATAGGTAAGTCACATACCTCTTTTATAGCTTGAGCTAGCCGAGGAAAATTTTTAGAGTATAATCTCTAAGTTTACGGTCTCGAGATTTAAGAATCTGTCTCGCTCGTTCTGGTGTTACTCCTATTATTTCACCTAGTACTTTTAAAGTCACTTTTCTTTCATCAAATTTTACACTATAAAGTTTAATATATCTTGGGTCTAACTTGCATGGTTCTAGATGAGAGTTCGTGGAGAGCCATTTATCAAAAACAACAATCTCATTATCTGGTGATCCATGGTCATAATAGATTTGCTCTCTTAAGTACTTATCAAGTTTCACCATTCGCTCAAAGAGGTATCGTAAAGTCCATCTCGTTGCCCCATGATTTTTTTCTAACTCAGTTAAATCGCGGGGTAAAACACCATAGGTTTTAATTCCCCGAGTAAATAACCTAGTTATTCCTGAATTATTGATACTTCCTAGTTAAACCATAATTTTAACCGAAGTTATACATTTTTCCAGTTCCATTGAGAATAACCATGTTGATTCCGCTATTTTGACGTGCTTAAAACAGATCTTTAAAAATAGGTGAGTTTTTGGACAGACTACTCCCTTGGTCTGAGACTGAATTTTTAAATACTGGTATCAAGATGTTTCACTCTAGATTTAGGTCTTGGATTCGCCGAAGTACTTTCCAAAAGAAATCTTGATAAACGAAACTCGAAGATAATTTAAAGTAAAGCGATCGTCCAGACTTCACTAATTTGCTGGCCACTTTAATGAGCCTTGTTCGGATGGCATCAACTTGCATGGTCTTTTGTTCTTCTGGAAAACAAAGCGTACGTAGCCAATTCGTTAGGTTATACGCTAACAGGCTTAACATCATCTTCGCCTCATTGACTTGGAAAGAATGGCTATTCATTTTATCTAAACCAAAGCCGTTCTTAGCTTCCTTGATGTAGTTCACCATCGTCCCTCTTTTTTGGTAAGTAAGGACAATATCCTTGGGAGAAAAGGCATCTAAATTAGTCACTAGGAACGCATGGTTAAACAACAATTCGCCTGCGAGACGTACGGATTTTATAATCACTTTTCTAGGCTTAGACCATGATTTTGCTTGATAAACCGTTTCTTCAAAATAGCACTCCGTCTTCGTCACGTCGGAAGGGAGAGATGAAGGATGTAGTAAGGAAATTTTTGTGGCGTGGTACAAAAATTTATACTAAACACATTGAGGTTTTTGAATCCATTTTATCTTTAGAAGACCTTATCCAAAATCAGATGATGCTGAAATTAGTAATTCAACCGTTGCACCGTTTTCTGACCGACTAATGATGTACCATAAATCACTTTTTGGCTCAACGTCTATCGGTTTTTATGGGGTTGCAATTGGTACTTCACAACGGGCAGAATTGGTCATGCATTTCTCTCGACTATCTGTTGAACTGCGGAAATATATGGAAGATGGTACAAATATAATGATTAAAAATAAATGGATGGAGCAACCACCTGGAACTATGGATAAAGTAAAGTTAACACAACAAAAGAAGCAAAATTAAGGTATGTTTAGTAATCTAAACAAAAGGAAAGGCCTGTAAAATATCCCATTATGTTTGTATTCTCTTAAGTGATGAGTTTCTTCCTTCTGAAAGTTTATGGAATACTTTACCCACCGCATCCACATCCCCTACTTTTTCCGATAAATTGATGATGTTCTATCTTCTAACATTAAATGGTATAGGAATTGGAAATTATGGTAGGAATTTTAGTGCCAGTCCAAGACGTGATATAGGGCTATATTACACTAGGCTTATGTCAGAAGCGAGTCTCTTAGCAGAAGATGGTGCCAATATAATGATTGAGAACGGATGGTTAGAACAACGCCGCAGACACCTGACAGGGATCAATTAGCAAATGAAAAAAAGTAAGATTAAAGTATTCAAACAGCAAACAATGTAAAGAAGAGTTGATACTATTCAACTCTCTCCTTCATATTTCCCACTGAAAACGAGAGCGCTACAATTATTCACTCTTCTATTAAACAATAATTGCTTATTAATTAGTAATCTCCGACTATAAACATAAACCTTATACGATGGTATAAATTCAAGACAAAAAGCACCACAAAAATGCAGTACTTTTAACTATGACTAATTAGACTATTATTGAAATACGACTCTCTATTTGCTTCTTAAGAGTTAATAATTCATCCAACTAATTCACATTTAGTGTTTAAAACAGAACATAATTCACTGATATCGTTGCGAATTGCTCCTTTTAATGAGTAATCAGTGGCTTTTTCCAGTTCAACGTTCATTTTGTCGATTTCATTTAGAATTATTTGTTTCTCGACACTTGAAAGCAAGAAAACACCCCTTTCCATTTTTATACAAGTCTATTTAAATGTAATATACCACAATTCCATGAAATTAAAACTTAATATATATTTAATCTATTTAAACAAATTGTTACAATTTGCTTTGCAACGTTCTTCATTTGCACTAGATGTTTAAATGATTGAAGTATTACATCTAGTTTATCACCCAATAACCTTTTATCTATCTGTTCAAATTTGTCTTTCATCTGAAAAATAATAGTGAAAGTTAATTCCTGCTTCTTTTAATATACATCCCTGTCTCTTAAACAAATTTTCGAGTTGATTGAGTTTCATTCACAAAAAAAGCGCTACAATAGCTCGGTGTTCATCATGTTTGTTATTTCTATTATCAATCTATTAGAAGATTGTATTGGAACAGTAGAATACGAAAAATGAACTTATACAAGAGATATAAATGCCGAGTAACAAGGAACAGGAAAGGTTAATATGGATGTGAAGGCATTTATGCCTTCACATCCATTCGTTTGATACTTCAACATTTTAAGACTGTTTAATCGGTAAAATCACCTCAACAGTTGTTCCTTTATCGACGGTACTTTCAATATTGAATGTTCCCCCATGTTCTTGGATGATCTTGTGACTAATCATTAACCCCAGTCCCGTTCCTTTTTCTTTTGTACTATAGAATGGTTCACCAATATTTTTAATTCGATCATCAGAGATGCCACACCCTTGATCAATAAACCTAAAGATAATTTTATCTGAACCGTACCAATTCGTTTGTATTTTGATTACCCCTCCGCTGGACATAGCTTCTAATCCATTTTGAAGAATGTTGATAAATACTTGTTTGATCTGATGGTTATCACAAGTGAGAAAAGGCAGTTCAGCATCAGTCTCTTGTATAATTTCAATATTGTTCATTATGGCTTGTGTACTAATTAATGTAACTATATGTTCTAACAGATCATATATATCCGTCAGTGTCATTTTACTTGCTTGTGGCTTAGCAAGGGACAGGAACTCACTTACAATCTCTTCTAACTGATCGATCTCGGATAACATAATAGTCGTATAGTTAGGTTGATCTAACTCCTTCTGCATGATTTGAAGAAATCCCTTTATCGAAGTCAAAGGGTTCCTAATTTCGTGTGCAACGCCTGCTGCCAATTGTCCTACGGCGGATAACTTTTCCGTTTTTCGTATATATTCATCTATTTTCTTTCTCTCTGTTATATCACGACCTACAAATACAAAATCTTCTATTTCATCCCCACCATCAAATACAGGGGTTCCCTGAACTTCTAATTGAACCCATTCGCCATTAACATGCTCACATCGAAACTCAGTTTGAATGGGTCTTTTAGTTGAAATCATTTGGTAAAAACTTTCTTTCATATATAAACAATCTTCAGGGTGAACCAAATCAAAAATTGATTTCCCTTCATACTCTTTTGGTGACTTTCCTAATAGGACCTCATGAGAAGGCGAAGCATATTTAACTGTTCCGTCTAAAGTGCATACACCTACTAAATCCAACATATTATCGGTAATAAGACGGTACTTGGACTCACTCAATTTAAGCGCCTCTTCTACCTCTTTCCTTTCTGTAATATCAGCACATGAACCAATGACCTCGACAACCTTCCCACCTCTCCTAATAGGGCGTAAAATGCAAATGTAATGGATTCCATTCACTTCACCTTCGTAAGTGACATTATCTTCACCATTCCATGCTCTCCGATAATGTTGATTTACCTTTTCGGAAAAGTGGGCGGACAGAAAATCACTTGATTCCCTTCCAATTATCTGTTCAGGAATAAGATCCATTCGATAAAGTAACTCGCCATCACATAAAGTATGAATAAATATACCATTTTGTTCAATAAACTTAAAGATCATCCCTTGTTGCTGTCTAACGGTGTCCGACAATTCTTGACGGGCTATTTTTACGGCCTCTTCTAACCATTTTTGTTTAGATAACTCTTGTGGAATTCCATGTTGATCTATAATTTGCTCGATTTCCACAAAGTTTTGTACAAGATCCTTTGGAGGTAAAGGTTTACTAAATAAAAACCCTTGAGCCTCATCACAAAGATTCCGTTGAAGAATAACCAATTGATCTTTTAATTCGACTCCCTCAGCAACAACGTCAAGTTTTAACTCATGAGCCATTGCAATGATTGTTTTGACAATGGTGGCATCATTCGAATCTTTCGTACAATTACGAACAAATGATTGATCAATTTTAAGTTTAGTAATTGGTAGTTCCTTCAAGTAAAGAAGAGAACTATATCCTGTTCCGAAGTCGTCTAAACTTATTTGTACACCTATACTTTTTAATTCATTTAAGACTTTGAAACCTTGCTTAATATCCATCAACATACTTTCCGTAATTTCAATTTCGAGGCATTCAGGCTCTGCAAGGGGAATAAATTCTCCAGGAGGAATTAAACCCTTCTCCGAGTGTTGCCAACGAATTAATGCCTCAACTCCTACTATTTTGCCTGTAGTTAGATTGATTTTAGGCTGATAATAAAGACAAAACTCATTTTTTTTCAGTGCTTTTCGAAGGTCTGTCTCTATTTCAAATTTTTCAAAGTTATGTTCCATTTGATTAGAACGATATAATTGAAAATTGTTTTTCCCTCTATGTTTTACCAGATTCATAGCTGCATTTGCCTTTTTAATTAACGTCTCGGCATCTTCTCTATCGTATGGATAAAAGCTAATACCAATACTGGCTGTAGTATATATTTCATACTGATCTATATGGAAAGGCTCTGAAAAACTATCAAGAATACGTTCCGCAACAACATATACTTCCTGTATATTCTTATTTAATTGAGAAACAAGAAATTCATCTCCACCATGTCTTGCTAAGATCTCCTTGTCATGAAAGCAATGCTTTAATCTCTTTGAAACTTCTTGTAATAGACGATCTCCAACTCCTTGCCCTAACGATTCATTAATTAAATTAAAGCGGTCTAAATTAAAGAAGAGAACTGCCAAACTCTTAGTCGTTTCTTCAGATAAAATCGTTTGGAGATAGTTATGGAAATGACATCGATTGAATAACCCTGTTAAAGGATCATGGTAAGCCAAATATTCAATCGTTTCCTCCGCCTTTTTCCGAGCAGTTATATCAATTAGCGTTTCATTTATCGCAGGTTCATTTTGAAAAAAAGTTTTAGAACTATGTGCTTCCATATGAATAATTGTCTGATCTTTTTTTATAAGCCTATATTGATAAGGTTCGCTCGAAAGGCTGCCTTGAAGACGTTTATTTATCTTTTTGGCTACCAGTAACCGATCTTCAGGATAAACTATATCTAAGACATTCATACCTATGATTTCTTCTACTCTATAACCTATCATTTCAACTGCTTTACGATTTACATATGTGATCATTTTGTCTTGAATAGTATAAATGCCCACCAAAGAATCTTCTGCCAAATGACGGTATTTCGATTCAGCTTCTGTTAACGCCTCTTGTGTATTTTTAAGTTCAGTGATATCTTTGAGAATTCCATACACCCCAACGATTTGTTTATTTATAATAATGGGTACGCTAGTCATATTAAGTTCTATACGTTCCCCTTTTTTACTATAAATAGCCGTTTCAAAGATTTTTGGTTCGCCTTTTTTTGTTAAATCAAAGTGTTGATTTGTCTTTTCTAATTGATCTCGAACGATATAAGAAACGAAAGATTGATGCAGTAATTCTTCTTCTGAATAACCATAAAGGTTTACTGTTTTATTCACACTTAAAAGTTTTCCTTCTAGATCAAAAGTTAATACTATATCAGGGTTGTGGTAGTATAGGGACTGATAATACTGTTCATTGGTTTGTAACTTTAATGATTGAGCGGTCATCTTCTCTACAATGCGAGACCCAAATAATACTAAAAGTAGTATTATCAATGTTGCAATTCCAACACCAATTGCCAACATCGTACTATCTATCATAAAAGTATGTGTATTATCGTTGATATTGTGTTCTGAAATTGGCATAGCAGAAGCTGGCATAGCCAAATAATGAATCACAGATACCGCAAAGCCCATTAGAACCCCACACATTAATTTTTTATGAAAAGGAATGATGTTTTTTTGTTTTATTGAACTTATCTTACGCAATGAGATGTAAATTCCAATCACCCCAACTGAAATAGCGCCCCAATTGTAGCTCAATGCCACATTTTCATGCAGAGCTCCCATCCCTATATAGTGCATGGTACTAAGACTCATACTTAACAATATACTGCTAGGTATGACATTATTTTTTATAATGAAAATTTTTAATGAAATATAGGACCCTAAAATAGCAATAACTAAGGACGCCCACACATACAATGAGTCTAAATTATGTTGATTAATAGGTTCATGGGCAAGCATTCCTGTAAAATGCATACACCAAACTCCTATCCCTAAAGACAAGGCACTCATAAGTAACCATTTATCAAGGAAATGTCCAGTGTCGTGAACCCTTCGTAAACAAAGATCAAATGCCGAATAAGATGCAATAATAGCAATCATGATTGAAAAAATCACAAGAATTACATTATATTGACCTATCATGAGTTCCATATTCCCGACCTCCAGTAGAATAAATTTGCAAATTGCAACCTTGTGGGCTTGGTTCCGAACAAGATTTTTAAATGAATATGGGCTTAGCTCACTTTGGATTGAAGAATGCTTCGAATCACCGTGTTTCAGTTGGACAAATAGTCATAAGCTTCATATCTCACTTTTCTTGGTACAAATAAAGAACACACCCGAATAGGTGTGTCCTCCTCAAACGGCACCTGGCTGGCATGACCTTATGGTTTTAGCCCCTCTAGTTTTGCGTGCCCCCATTTCTAAATGTTTGCCTTTAATATTTTTCATAAAACTAAAGACTTGATACAAAAGGCCTCATAATAATATTAATTATATCATAATATGACAATTTTTAGAATACAATAAAGATATATGGATCTTATTTAAAAGAGTATGACCTATATAGTCCTATGACATTAGATTCAGAAGTGACAAATTCTACCACATACACATTTTCTGACAGACGTGATACTCGTGTTCGTAGCCAACCGATGCCAGAGCTCGATACGAATGATAGACATCACTGCTTATGATAGAGCCTGGTAAGATACGTTTCTCTGCAAAATCTATCAGGGTTTTCCCTTTGATATTCGGTACAACTTCCATTTTTACATAAAGAGGATGTCCTTGTGCCTACTAGCACTTTGGTCTTTTCTGTGCTCGACCACGTTCCCCCTTCAGAAAGGATACCAAAGAAAGCGTCGTCCAGTTCTACAATACCAGCTAGTGTATAATCTGCATCTCGTTTTCTCATCGCTTGCCGAATTTTGTGAAGCATGTGACTTAAATTTCTTCAGAGAGCTTATGTGCCGATATGCCATTCTTGTCATGAGCCATCAAATAGTTGGTCAGAAACCACTTGGTTAAGTCCGTTCGAGTCTTCTCCATGACGGTTCCTACCGTCACCGTCGATTGATAGCGGCATGACTTGCATTCAAAAAGACGATGCTTACGGGTCTTGGTCTCAAAATAATCATCATAACCACATTTTTCACAACAAAATCCATCCGACCACTTCTAATGAGAAGAGGTGGTTATGACAAGCTTCTTCCGTAGAAAACTGTTTATGAAATGAAATTAAACATATTTTTGATATTAATGTTATGGTTAAATGGTAGGAATTTTAAAAGGAGAGGATAATTTTGAACAGAAACAATACTGTACGTTTAGAAATATTGACCAATAATGACAAGCTTTTTCAAAGATTTGAACATGCATTTCTTTCGATTGCAAAAAAATATATAGAATGTACTCCTATTGATGTATCTAATATAAACTTCGAAAAGACAAAAAATCATATTATCGTATTGTACGATTATAATAGTTTGGAATTAAAATATGCTTTTGAATGTGAAGAAGGCTCTGTACAACAAAAAGCTTCGCTTCCTAACGGTGAAATAGTAGATTCTTACATGGAGTTCTGGATAAAATGGGTAGTGGAAGGCTTTTTTTTAGACGAATTAGAAGTTGAATCAAAACACACTGAAATAACCTTTAGTAACAAGGATGTCATGAAAACGATTTAAAGATTAAAATGATTATGTCATTAGCTCAGAATAATTAAATATAGTGTTAATAGGGATAAATACTCGCAAAGTTAGTTTAATAATAAAATATACCTCCCTTATTAAAGGAAACTTTCCATTAACGTCATAACAGAAACTACACCTTTACTACAATAAAAGTTTTTCATATTCAGTAGGTTTTAGTCTTCATCTTTTTTAAAAACCTTCTTTATTCCTGAAGCACTAAGTACGCCTATAAGACCGCATATTAGTCCTCCTGTCTTTCTCCTAGCCCTTGGTGCTGATGAAATCCAGTGCCCCACTGCAACATTTTAATATGTTCTATCAGACGAATTCCTTTTCTTCGGTAATGTATGCTGGGGAATCTTTCGTATTAGCAATTGGATTCCTTTCTCTAAAAGCATAATCGTCTCGTTTAATTCTTCACGGTTATTTTGATCAGCAAGATATATTTCTTTGATACATAAAGATATAAGATCCCTTCGTTGTTGTAGGTACTTTTCCCTATTCTTCATTTTTCCTCCTTAATCAATTAAGTTATAAAAAGTAAGCTTATAAAATGTAAGCTTCAGTTGTAAAAAAAATATACAGAATATTTTGAATAATTAATAATGTACAGGGTTGTATATTATGTTTTTGCTTGGGTATTTTATATAGGCTCTCGTAGTAATGTATCTTCTGTTATTCAAATAAGCAATCATCATGGGATGTTTAATCCGTAATCTCTTAAATAATTCAAAGTTCAGTTGCACTGATGGCGCAGGTGGTCTTATTTTGACTTCGCCTACTTTCACATTCGCCGCACTTATTTTTTACATGACACTAATTTTAGAATTCAATTCCTAAAATGATAAAGGTTCATCCCCTTCATTTCTAAGAAAGAAATTATAAATTTTCTAAAGTAGCCAGCCACCAGGTTACATACTTAAGAAAAATACGGGTAATGATAAATATGTGAGGTGATATTGGTGAATAAAATTACATTGAATGAACTTTGCTATGCAGGTGAATACAAAAATCTATTAAGTTTGAAGTCTAATTTAATCAATTATAAAAGGAAAGGGCACCTATTTTTTAGAGAAAGGGTCTTTAACCTTAATCCATTTGAAAAGTTTGAACTTTATTATTACATGACTAAGGGAAACATTGATTATAGGAACGCCTTTCCTATACCAAAAAGTAGTTATGATTGTTTTCGTTTACGAAAAGATTCCCTAGATTCACTAAAAGACTTCTACTGCTCATATTACAGAGTTGAAGATATTTCCGATGATTATTTTATGGGCCTACATAGATTTGTAGGAGAAGATTATGTGTGGTTTTACAATAAAACGTAATATCTATATGGCTTAAAATCTATTTAATATCAGTTTCTACCCCCGAAACCATATAGAACCTTTAAAATTTCTATAGGAAGTATCTTATGATTTATTTTTATACCACCTTCATATTTGTAACAAACTTAGTAATAAAAGGAGTACGTATGAATGAAAGAATGGCAAAAAGCAACAATTCAAACATCTCAAGACCAACATTTGATCCATTATCTATCCAGGAAATTTAATATCGATCCCATAGTGATGAAGGTCCTATGCAGGAAGAGATTAAAAAATGAAGATGTGATCAGTGAGTTTTTTTATCCTTCGATTGAAGATTTACATGACCCCTTTTTATTAAACGACATGAGAAAAGCTGTCGGTCGGATCATTCAAGGAATGAAGCGGAAGGAAAAAATTATGATATTTGGAGATTATGATGCGGATGGAATTACGTCATCTGTGGTGCTCTATAGAGGATTACGTTTTTTTGGAGCAAACGTGGATATCCAACTACCTTCAAGGGCAGAGGGATATGGTTTGTCGGCTGAAGCGGTGAAGCGTCTTTCTTATGAGGGTGTAACGCTATTAATTACGGTGGATAACGGAACAAGTGCACATGATGCCATGAAACAAGCAAAACAAGAAGGGATCGAAGTGATTGTCACCGATCATCATGAAGTGTTGGGAAAACACCCAACGTGTCATGCCTTTATCAATCCTAAAAGAAGTGATAATACCTACCCCTTCCCTCATTTAGCTGGGGTTGGCGTAGCTTTTAAAGTGGTACATGCCCTCTTTTTAGCGGCAAAATGGAACTTTGGAAAACATCTTTGGAGATTTATTGAAATGACTGCTTTAGGGACGGTTGCTGATATGATGCCTCTCATTGGGGAAAATCGAATCATCGTTAAATCTGGGATCTATAAAATGGATACGGGTCCAGAGCCTACATTGAAGAAACTGTTTAACTGTTTAAAGCTATCCCGTATCGACAGTACAACCCTTTCTTTTCAAGTTGCACCGATTTTGAATTCTTGCGGCCGCATTGATAATCCCAATGTTGCCGCTCAGCTTTTTATGAAGGAAAACACCAAAACAGTAGAAATTTACGCTTTAATTGAGTTAAACAAAAAGCGCAAGGCTATGGTAGAAGAACAGTTTATGATTGCGGATTCTCTGGTGAAAGATCACTATCTTTTTTTAGATGAGCTTATTGTTGTATGGGGTGATTTTCATGAAGGTTTAATCGGTATTCTTGCAGCAAGAATAACGGAAAATTATCATAAACCCGCTATTGTTATATCACTTAACGGGAAAGGGTCGGCTAGAAGCGTGCAAAACTCCAAATTTTCTATTGTGAAAACGATCCAACGATGTTCAACTTATTTGAAAAGTTATGGTGGCCATCAAGCGGCTGCTGGATTAAATATTAATATGGATAAAGTAAAAGAATTTTCAATAGCCATTCAATTATCAGCAGTTAAGGAGACACTCATAAAATCAATCATTCATTATGAACATCAGTTTGCCATTACGAAGTTTCCAAAGAATTTATTTGATGATCTTGCTATGCTCGAACCATTTGGAATGGGGAACCCCATGCCCATCTTTCATAGTGGAGAAATTTCTATCAAAGACTACCGAACCTTTGGTCGTTATCACGATCACGTTTCCTTTACTTTTGGTAAAAATGAAGCTATTGCCTTTCGTCAAGTACAACAATTAAAATCATTTCGGAGGAATATGGAGTTTCTCTATACGCCAAATTTAAATGAAAAATCGAAGTTTTTAGTCCGTGATATACGTAACGTGTAACGAATTATATTTGATACTTAATAAAAAGAAAAGCACCTGTATGTGAAGGTACTTTTGAACAAAAAGGGTAATAATCCTTTAATTTTTAGATTGAAATGTCTAGTCCGCCATTTGTTTCCATGGAGTATGTGCACCATCAAAACTTCTAAAGTTCGATTAAAATGGAGTAACAATAAAAATACTTAACAGTTCCTTGATCAATAGTTCTGTTGAAGTCAATTAAAGAGAGAAAGTGGTCATAACGGCTATATTATTCTTGTACAATTAGCATTTGACAAAAGGAACATTTGTTCTTATCCTTGATATAAGGTGGGCTGATTGTGATCGATATTGAAAGGAAGATTTACCGAATCGTTTGGAATATTAATCTAACACAAAAGCGTTATACGAAATATCAGGAATTACTAAGAAAAACGGGGCGAGATGAGAAGGGGCTGAATGAAGCATTGCAAAGTCTCGTTGATCAGGAGGTTATCTGGTGGGATCAGACTAAATCAAAAGATGTGGCATTTAGGAAAGAGCCTTACTATTCTTTACTCGGCCATTGAAGTGGAATGAATAAATCATGTCTTCAATATGAGATTGGCTCAACTTTATCTTGTATGAATTTTGATTTTGAAACTTATCTGTCCAACTAACAGATCTTCAAAAGGTAAAGGGCAACCACTATATATAGATAATTTCATTTCTCTTACTTCACCAGTTCGAAATGCTGTTGCAATTTCTTCAAAAAAACTAATATTGCTTTACCATTCATTAGTCGTTTCAATGTTATTTACGTTCAAATTTAAGTGCCTATAATATACACAAGTGAAGAAATATCAAGAAAAAAATGACTACAAATTGCTGGACAATTTAGTAGCCATTTTACGGTTATATTTTATGTTGCAATTGCTCACGGAACCCGTACAGTTATTGTATATCTATTGCAAAGAATCACAAGCTATTCCGTCTGTATCTCTATTTAGGTCATGAGGGTCATTTTCAGGACCTCCTGCAGCCTCAAAGAAAGCTTGAGCTGCAGCATGATCACCGTTAAAGTCACCACAGTTTCTATCTGGTCCATTGGGGTCAAACATTAAATTTGAATTATTTTGTTCAGGCTCAGATTCAGGCTCAGGCTCAGACACAGGTTCTTCTTCCTCTTCATAGTGATAGCCATGGTCATGATCCACGTGAGCATAACCAGGTATCGACCATACACCGATTCCAGCATCTATGGCGGGTTGTTGTGCCGCATGAAATTCTTCAAGCATAGTTAGGTCGTTGTAAAGATAGGCTGTAGTTGCTAGCCCTTCACCTAAAAGCATTTCTTGTATAGTTTCATCACCAAGATAAACATAAGCCAGCATTCGGTCATAGTTGTCTCTTTCTTCAGAACCAACTTTAACACGAACTTTTTCCCCTTCCAATTTATCCTTTACAAACTGAGAAGCTTCAGGGCCATATGGTTCAACACCTTTTTGAGGATGTACTGTTTCTGGTGTGTCAATTAGTAGTAAACGGATATCTTCAGTCTTTCCATTCATTGAAACTTCAATAGTGTCACCGTCAATGACACGTGTAACTGTAGCATTCGTTTCATTTTTCTTTTTCTCGGCCTCTGCTATAGCTTTGGCTTCAATTTCTTTCTCAGCTTCCTTTTGTTTTGCTTCTTCTTCAGCTTTTTTAGCTTCTTCTTCTTCTTCCTCTTGTGCCTTTTCATTTGCTAGTGACTTTTCTAGTATTTCTTCTTTCTCTTTCTCGATCTCTGCTTTAGCTTTGGCTTCCATTTCTTCCTCAGCTTCTTTTTGTTTTGCTTTTTCTTCAGCTTTTTCAGCTTCTTCCTCTTGTGCTTTTTCATTTGTTAGTGACTTATGATCATTAGATTCTTCAGAAGATACTTGTTCTTCATTAACTACTTCTGTAATTTCAGATGTAGTTGGTGCGTCATCACCAGCCCCTTGGGCTCCAAAACCGACTATAATTATGAATAACCCTGTCAATGCAATACTCAATGGTTTTTTGGACTTAGCACCTAGTTCTTTGTTTATGGATAATTCTGTGAAGCCCCATATTGCTATACCTATACCAATTACTAATCCAAGGGTTGCCAGAGGAAAATTAATAAGAAAAACAATAAAAATAATTATACCTATTAATGCGAAGCAACCTGCCATTATTCCACCTCCTCAACAAACTTAAATCCTTTGGTTTTTAAGAACTTCATATTATGGTGGAATGATTCAATCGTATCTGAGCAGTCAATATTATCGAAATTGGTAGCTTTAATATCATCTCTCGACATCTTTACAGATAAAATACAGCCGTAATCTTCTGAATTATCAACAAATGAGTCATCATAAACATTTACTTGAACAAGTTGAATAGGTAGTAATGCAAAAAATTCACGTGCAATTCTTAAGACGCAACTACAAACATAATCCTGATACAACTGAAAATATTTACCTTTTGGAATAGCCCTTTTCGAAAGTTTCCCTGTTTTAGTGAGAGACAAGGTTGTCTCGGGAATTGCCTCTTTATTTTGAACTTGTAATTTGATAACAGCCTTATCACCAGTTTTATGAATTCCGAAATTTATAGAACTACCTAGTTGAAATATTTCTTCAAACGGATTAATATTTTCTAGGGCTTCTTCCATTGCTATTACATCACCAAGTACTATTTTTTTTGCAATAAGGATGTCTTTATCCCAGTCATCAATTAATTCTTGGTCCTTTTCTTGCGCTTGAGGAATACTTTCCTTCCATTTCCTAATTCGAGCCTCCGCTCGGTTAAAAAAGTTATCCCGCCAAGTTGCCTTGTATTCCTCTATGAATCGATTAATTTCAGTGACATGTGGGCCGTGTTCCTTTACATCGAAGGGACGAGGTGAATGAACAATTTCATTCCAATTTAAATCATCACTAACCTCTTTATGAACACTTATTAGCATTTCTATGTGAGCCTCATGCTTTTCTACTTCAAACTTTGCCTGTTCATGTTTATTTTCCTTAGTCATCTGTTTATCTTCTTGTTGTTTAATAAGATCGTAATTAATCCGTTGGGGGCGCTTGTTTCTAGATCCAGCTATTCTCTGATTATATGAGAGTCCTGCCTCGGAAATTGATGATCCCACAGATCGTTCTCTGGAGCTAGCTTTCGTTGTATCTTCTTTTCCTCCAATGGGTGGGTTTACCCCATTTCCCTTAAAATTAAGACTCAAAAAGTCCACCCCTCATTTTTATCCATAGAATAATAAATCGATAATATATAAGTTTTGTTAATAATTTGCATATGTTCTGTCATCTATGACCTATTTTCTCTTTAAGTTATATCATTAGACAAAGTAGGCAGGAATTCCTTTCTTTTGTCGTAATTAGTTCTTTTTGTACTCACAATAAATATGTGCTGCAATTAGATATAAAGAACTCACATGTTACGGACTTCTCTTTTATCACGTACCAATACCAAATGGAATAGTATGGTAATTAGCTGTAAATTTCCCTTTGCTAGTTACCAAAATTTATCTCGAACTAATTATCAAGTTATTACTTTAATCGACACTTGATTATATAACGGCATTTAGCAAGTATATCAAACTCTATTTCGCTGATATAAATCATATGGGCCACTTTATTTCTAATTTTAGTTAAATGGGATAAGGTTTCAATTTCTGCGGGAGTAAAACATGAAGTTAAAGGCGGATACTTCTCGAAGTAACTAATTAGCTCATTAAAATTTGATCTTACTAACGGTTTTTTTTCACCAAATTTGTATTGCCATTGTAGGCCGTAATCTTTCATTAGTGTCCAGTTAATATAGTTCCTCAATTTTATTTCAATTTCGAACAACAGGCTATATGCTTCTGTCATGGTGTCGGATTGTGGTTTTATTGGTTCTCTTATCATTGTGATGATGCTCCTTTCGGGGAATTAGTTGGGGTTTTAATTTATATTACTATAAATCTAATAGAAATTGTAGAATTTTCTGAAAAAAACAGAAAAATATTGATCAAATCATTGTTTCGATTCTCACTATAAATTGCAGTTCACTTCACCTTAAAGCCCTAGAAAGTATTTATCTAATCGTAATTCTGTTTAATACGAACTCATCTACTTCAATACTAGTTGTCTTTCTTGCTAAAGTGTAAATTATCTTGTGAAGACAACCTTATGTTTATTTATGCATCAAACCTGATTTAAAATTCAAATATTGTAAGACTTTATTCATCATAGTACAATTTTATTTAACATGTAGTTCTTTAATTACCATGGAAACACTATTTTTATCAAATACATTTGGTAAAACGATCAATAGTAATATTGAAATAATTACTAACACAATCATCATTTCAATAAGAGTAAAAGCACTTTCTGATTTTAAAGTTCGGATAATTTTTTTCATCTTATGCACATCCTTTATATTGTTTGTAAAGATATCGAAAATAATATCGAAATTTTCTATTAATTATTTTACAGTTCGGGTATAATTCGTAGATAGGATTCATATACGTGAGTTAATTGATATAGGGAGGTATTTTTTTGTCAGCACTGTCTAAACACATAGCCGAGGCTCACACAAAAACAATAACGTTAGAATTAGGAAGATTGTTAACACAAAAGGAAAAGGATTTCATAAACTGGTTCAGTAAAAAACAGTCTTTAGAGGATTTTCAAAAAGCGAACAGAGAAACATGAGGCCTTGCATTTGCAGGGTTTTTTTTGCTGTACTTTAGATAATTTTACGTGGATTGTAAATAGAACTTTATATTTTCTCACCAACCTTCAAGAATTGAAAAAATAGGTAACATCATAGACAGGAATAAGAATAGGATCATAACCCCGATCACACATAAGAATATTGGTTGAAAATAACCTATATAACGGAACATTTTCTCATGCATGTGTTGAAATAAAAATGTGGAAAAGCGCTCTAATTCGTCTCCTAATCGTCCTTTCGATTCTCCAAGCGCAATAACGGAGGATAATTGATCTAGATAGACATTCTTTTTCTGTATCAACTCTGGGAATGATTCACCAGCTTGAAGACCAAAAGAGATTGCTTGAGCATCAAATCTAAAAAAATCTAAATAAGAATCTTTTTCTATCATTCTCAAAGCATCGTGTAATGAAAGACCATTCTTTAACATCGGCGCTAATTGGGAAGTTAAATAATATGTTAAGAGGTGTCTCAAGTAATTATTAAGCAAGGGGACTTTAAGAAGAGTTTGAACTTGTTCTAGTAGAGGTTTACGTCGTAGCCAATAGATTAATAAAAATATACCCAGAGCTATTACCAGAATCAGCGGTATTTTTACCCATTCGGAAAAAATTAATAATACTTTAGTCATTAATGGTAGCTCTTGATCCATTGTTTCAAAAAAAGTTTGAAATCTGGGCAGCACACCTTCTATCATCAAGGATCCTAACATAACAAAACCCATAAATAGAAAACAAGGATAATGTAAGATTTTTTTCGTCTTTTGTTTTAAATCATGGCGTTTCTTTAAAATAACAGATGCTTGCAATAATCCTTTTTGGAAATCCCCAAAACGTTCAATAAACAACAAATAACTGACTAGTTCTTTTGAAAATGATGCATCTAAAAGTTGGTCAGAAAAACTTTCTCCGACTATCAACTGGCCATATAGTCCTTCCAGCCATTCTTTTTTACTTCCTGCTGTAAAAGCAGTATATAATTGAATTGTTTCAGAGAGTGCATAACCTTCCTTTAACAAAGCTGATAGTTGAAATAAAAAGTCTCCACGCTCACCATCATGACGAAATGCTTTTTTCACGTTTCATATCCACCTTTCCCTCGCCGCGTCCATTCGGCAGCAGGAAGATATCCCAGAGATATTCCTTTTCTTAGCCAACTATTTAATTTTAATCGCGGTACAGTCAATTCCCCTTCAGTGCCTAATATTCTCATCGCTGTTTTCAGTTCATCTTCAATAAGTAATTCATAAATCGCCCCCCTTCGTCGTTTTCGTCTTATACGGCAATAAATTTGACATTCCTCTCCACAATATGGACACATCAAATCCACTAGTCGTTGTGCCACAATTCCATGGAGTGTTTCCTCTAAATCTGTAAGACTGACTCCTAAATCCAATAGCCTCTTTAAAGCCCCCGTCGTCGAACTGCTATGTAATGTTGTTACCACTAAATGTCTAGTAAGAATAATAGGCACATACAAAATTAACCTAAAAAATAATACCGAGTATCAGCATGAAAACAAAAACGACCGCGGTATCAATTACTGCATTCGACCACACTTCTCTTCTTTCCAAAGTAGTCGGTTTATCTCGCTGTGGAAGATACTTGATTTCCGTTAACTCTGACTCCAATTCCTTTTGGATTTCCGTAGTTTTGGGTAAAGGTTTTCGGTGGCTCAGGAACCTCCCGTTCTCGTCTCTCACTACTGGCTGCATTTCGGACGTCCGACTCTCTTTCGGGTTCTCCTGGCTCCACGTTTCTAACACTTTCAATAACAATTTCTGTTCCTTCTTGCTCAGATTCTGCATAGACGTCTACCCCTTTCTCTTCTCGTTTCCACTCTTTCCACCGCCACGGACCACCGTCTGAAAGTCTATCCCACGGCGGGGGAGACAACGAGACGTCTGTTTCAGACGCCTTTTGTAACTGTGCTGTAAACACTGCCGAAAAGGGTGCGCTGAATATTGCAAGCCTAATCAACTGATTTACATTAAATCCTGTTTCTTTTGCAACTTGCTCTAACCATTCTTTAAAAGCATCATCCATTCTGATCGTTGGTCGGTACATAAATCCTCCTTTAAAATTGTTGGGACGTCCATAAAATATACGGGAGTTTCATCTGTAATATGCTATAAAATTCTGAATATTAACTTTCCACCGTTGTAAATTAATGGTACCTTTAGGACAGGAATTATTATATCTAAGGAGGAATACATAAAATGGGATTATGGGATAAGATGAAAGAAGGGGCTAAAAACTCCATTAAAGAGGAACAAGAAAAACAAGCAGCTGCTAAAGCAAGAATAGAGAAAATGGATGCAGAAGGAATTCCTTATTGTCCGAAATGTAAATCCGAATCACTTTCCACGGAGAAACGTGGTTTTAAATTAGGGAGAGCTTTAATATTTGCTCCGGCCGGATTCATTGGAAGAAAGAAAATTGAGTTGCATTGTTTAAAGTGTGGGAATAAATTTAAGGCAGCACTGAAATAAAAAGGATGATAACATGAGTTTAAAAAGTAGAATATATAAGTTTTTACGTATCTGGAATGACGCTTCAGCCGTTAGGAAGGGTAAGGTAGGTAAGAGGATCGGAAGGCGCGTGACTGGAAGGATTACTGGTAAGGGCATAGGAAAATTTTTTAAGTAGGAGAATGAAGGGTGAATTTCAAAGATTTTAAAAGCGTTAATGGGATGCCGAAGAATGATTTCAAATTAGATGCAAGAGAGCCTAATTATGAAGACTGGATTTCTGAGTCTGTTAATCACATGAGAAACCAAACGGAAAAAATGATAAGTGATCTTATACAACATCTGAATATTTCTTTTGAAGATTTAGGTGATAGAGTGGAGATTCAAGAAGAAAAAGGGGTAAAAAATTATTATGCAGACGGTAAACTTGTCATAACTGAATACCCTGTCCATATAGAAGGGACGAAAGATGGTGTTACTAAAGCGACAAAACGAATAAGAGAATGGTATAAACAATAGCCCCCACTCGCAATGAGTGAGGGTCTTTTTGTGACTAAAATCAGGAGTGTATTTATAGCATGTCCAATAATTAATTAAATATCACATAAAACACTTTATGGTACCAAAGCGTTTTCCTATTTAAATAACATCTGAAATGTTTGTGGGCCAGCAATACCATCTTTAGCAAGGTTCTTTGTACTTTGGAAATTACGTACTGCATTACGAGTTCGAGTGCCGAATACTCCGTCAATCTTGCCTAGTTTAAATCCTCTGCAATGAAGAATAGCTTGGAGAATCCACGTGATGTTACCTCTTGCACCTTCTTTTAAGTTGATACAAGCCTTACGAGTGTTGGGTCCAAACTTACCATCAACGACTAAACGTGCTGACGTCTGTCTATTCAATTCTGTTTGTAATCCACGGACGAGAGCACCTTTTGTTTCGTCACCATAGATATTATCTACAGAAATCTTTAATCTGTAGCGACTGTTTAGAGTTGATTGGATGGTTGCCGTTGTACCAGTAACTGTCTTTGGTTTGCTTTGTTTGACTGGTGTAGGTTTTGAAACTTTAACTTTCCCCAGGCTGATAACTTGTCCAATCTTTAACTTACTAGGATCCACACCTTTATTATATTCGATCACTTCATCAACACTTATACCCTCGATTTCATTCGCGATTGACCAGAAGGTATCTCCTTCTTGGATTGTGTACGTGTCCGGTAGATCCGTAGCTTTTACAGCTGCAATCTCTTTATTATTAGCAATGATCGACCGATAGTCAATTTCAGGGCAAGCCTTCCATGCATAATCAGGAAATTCATTGTGCCCCCGTGTTCTCTTGTAATTAGGCATATCAACTTTTAATGCACGAACTAGAGCAGCCAATGATTCTTTTTGCTCTTTAGTCGGTTCCTCTGTTCGGAAGTCACCAGATAAACATATCCCGATTGCAAAGCGATTACTATTACCTACGTGATATGTTCTCAATCCTATATCATGACACCACTTGATTGTTCCATCTGTTTCGATTACAAAAGGATAAGCGACCCCTGGCCAAAATAAATTGAATACATGATATTTTGCGTAACCCTCAGCATTAGAGCCGGATTGACCTTGTTTAGTGAGTGAATGGTGAACGGCAATGTCTGTTTTAACTCGGATACCATCATCTTTATATCTTAAGCTACTATGCCTTGCGAGCGAATTACGGACGTCTTTGAGTTTTGCTAGTTTTTTAAATTCCATTATTCTTCATCCCCTTTTTGATCTTGCTTATCTTGGTAATAACTTTTTGACTGGAACACTTCTATTGCTTTTTCGAGAGGAGTGGGAACCTTCATCCCCATTTTCCCTAGATTTTCTGTGATACTAATAAACTCGTTTACTAGATAATAAAGGATTGTTGCCCCCATCACGGATACATTTAAATCTCCAATTGCAATTGATGATCCCATGAGCTCTAGGTAAACCATATCGATCTGATAAGATATTGCTACTAAACCGAAAATCATAATCTTTTTTGGGATACCCCAGAACCCAACTTGAGCATTGAGCTTCCCTTTATAAGCAGCTGCTGTAACTCCACTTACATAATCAAAACTGACGAAAAAAATAAGCGTTCCTAGTAGGACGCTCCATTCACCAAATAAGTATGAGAGCACAAACGCCCCTCCTGCTGTTATTACCTTTGCATAGTTGATTAAATCCATATTTAGCCTCCTTTATCATAATAAAAAGCACCCCGGGTGGAGGTGCTTAATAAATCATTCTATTCCCATGTGTTTCCTTGCTTGCATTTTTAAATATTCTTTCAGAACATCTATTGGAACACTTCCTATCTGCATTCCTTTTTCCTTTAGTGTTTCTTTTGATTTTTCCCAAATAGTACTATTTTCGGCAACTTCTAAAAAATCATGTCCAGAAGAAGTGATTCTTAATTTAAAATAGATTGGCGGCTCTCCACCTAGAAAAGCTTTCCTATCTGATTCAATAAGACCTTTTTCCGTTAATAAGTACATGTGGTAATCTTCTTTTTCAGAGCTAGGAGATATTTGGGCTCCCGGGTTATACTTGTCTTTAAATTGAATTAACAAATCCCTTATCATTTCATTGTCTCTTTCCATACTCATTTGCCATCCCCCCCTATCTACACATTACGACAGTTAGGGCATAAATTTCTAGTTTTTTCGCTCGCCAATTACCGACAAATTATCATAAGCCAGTGGGTTAAACATACATTAATACTTCTATTGATCTCTTCCTTTTACCTTTCTGTTGGTTGCTGCCTCCCTTCTTTTGTTATTTTTTTCTCTATCGTTAGGCGTCTTTATAACACGCCTTTTCACACCTTTCTCGACTACTTCGGTTTCAACTCGTTTCTTTCTGGTATACCAAACGTTTTCCATTATACAACCTCTCCCTCTAAGTTTTCGTAATCGTTCATATCAGCGTAAAACGCACCTTCGTGACCTATTCTTTCACCGACAAATCTAATATCAGCCACACCTTCACCTTCTATAATGATAAAGTTTGCACCCTTTTCGACTACTTTTCCGTTGTTAGGAAAGGCTGCGAATTTAACGACTGTCTTTAAATACGTTGCATCCAGGTAAATCTTAGTTCCAGCAACATCTATCGGCATGTCAAACTCGATATATTCCAGTAAAACTTGCGGACTATCAATCGGAGACATACCTAGATTTTCACCGTCAATTTCAATAGAACCGCCGGACTTCGTACCATTCGGATAGAAAGAGTGTCTGAAAGCGCCATTCTGATAAAAACTAACTTCGTCAGTTGCCGGATTGATAATCATACTACCGTTATGATTCCCTTTTTTACTTCGTACTCTTATCCGATCATCAAAAGTTATTTCTCCGGATGCCGTACTACCACCGCTAAACTCCATCGAATAGTTTGTTTTAATAGGAGCGCTGAGATCGATTAAGCTAGTGTTTATAAGTCCTAAGAATAAAGTACCTGAACTAGCACTAATCCCAACATTTCCATTACCGTAATCTCTTAGCATTAAATTACCGGATGCACTAGTGACACCTGTCGTTTGAATCCATTTATTTATTACTAGAACATCGCTTGAATTTAACCTAATCGTTCCGTGATCGTGTCCTAGTCGTGTAATTTCAATCGAATCACCGTATACTGCATCTGCAATTACAGCTTGTGAATCTAAAATACCTCCAGGGATCGCTAAAATAGCGCTACCACCAGTTTCAGTCGTAAAATTTAGCTGATTATCAATCCCGGACTCTTGTTTAAATCGAAAGTAACCTGCATGAACAAGAGGATTAAAACCTAACCGCATAATATCTAGTGCTACTAGATTAGAACTTGAAATAGTAGGACTTTCTATCTTTACCGATTGAGACAATAATTTACCACTAAACGTACCACTTGCACCACTTAAATTGCCTGCAAAACTTACATTTCCATTTGCATCAACTTTAAATTGTCCGTTACCTATATCTAATCCATTCAAAGATTTAATATGTTCAGTTGAAATAGAAGCAGCAATTATATGTGTTGCAGTAACTGTATTTGCTCTTAAATTAGCTCCGTCAATTTCTAAGGTATCAGCATGCCTCCAAAGATCTTGAATGTTTTTAGATTTGTTAGCTTCTAATACACTTATGTCAACCTCTTTGACAACAGGTAAAGCATTCCAAACAGTTTTAGGAGCAGTTGAACTATTCGACCAGTTTAAGAATCGAATTAAAAGTTGTTTAGTATTGCCTGTAAATTGAAAGTTGTAATTATTATTCTCACCTAAATTTCTAGTAAGGTTAGTATCACTAATATCCATACCAGCCGGAAGAATATAGAAAGTATGTTTCCTCCATGTTGTTGTTGGTCCATAACCAGATACACCATAGGGGTTTGAGTTTTCTGCACCTTTAGCACCTGATCCTTTAGGAATTGAATATGAACCTATCGTAGAACCGCTACTATTATAAGCATAGTGTCCTAAATAAACTAAACCTGTCGTAACATCTGCTTGTAACCACATTGTAACTTCGTACATCTTACTTGTGTCAACATCAAACCTGCTGGAAAAATGTTGAGCATTTCCTGATGAATAAGATTGAACTTGTTTTATTGTTTTTCCGTCTCCAAATAGACGTGACACTAAAGATGTACCTGACCAATCCAAAGTATCTGTTGCATTGGGATTATTTACTAGATTTAATTCTCCAGCAGGCCCTTGTGGTCCGGTTTCTCCGGTACTTCCTGTATCTCCTTTATCCCCTTTTGATCCTTTAATTAATGTCCATTTATAAGAAGCCGGATCTGTTGAATCTGCACTTATGAAATCAGTATATTGCCCTATATACGTTTTATTAGTTGAATCTGTTGTAGAAAATCCTGAAGTACCTGTAGAATTAGTTGCATAAGCTAAGTGAAAATATGAAGTTTCTCCGTTTTCTCCGGTATCTCCCGGAATTCCCTGATCTCCTTTTGATCCCTTAATTAAACTCCAATTATACATAGCCGGATCTGTAGAATCGGTAGAAATAGAATCTACATACATTCCTACATAAGTTTTATTAGTTGAATCACTTGTAGAAAAACCAGTAGATCCATCAGAACTAGTTGCATAAGCAATATGAGTATATGAAGGTGAGCCGTCTTCTCCCGGATCTCCCGGAAAACCTTGATCCCCTTTTTCACCTTTTACTAACGTCCAAGAATAATCAGAATACATCGTGCTTTCAACAGTTGTGAATTTATTGTACGCTACACCCATGTAATCCTTCCCCGTCGGAGAATCGGACATCCCGCTAGTCGGTGTGTCGGCATACTTTATCCATGAGTAGGTTATTGGACCAACCCAAGAAGCCCCAATGATATTACCGTTGTTTGTTCCTACTGAATCTTTTACAACATCGCCCGCTCCGTCATCTAGTTTCCAATACCCAACAAGTCCTGTCTCAGTCCCTACCAATTCCGTATTCATATTACTTTGTATTTCTTCCTGTGTTCTAGCAACATCCCAAACACGAACATCCGAAATGCCACCATCCCAACACCTTGTGGAAGAAAGACCTTCTATATTCCCTACTTTTAACGTCCCTATGTCCGTGTAATCGATAGACAAAATTGAGGTAGAAATGTCACCTCTAAATTCCCCGTTTATATACACCCTTTGCGTCGTCCCGTCCCAAGCCCCAGCAACATGAATCCATTCACCCAGGTTGATGGTAATGTTAGAGCTAAGTTGATGTTGCAAAGCAAATGTTACTGTCCCGTCACTTTTTACTCCTAACCAATACCCTTTACCGCTTGTGTTTCCTCTTCCTCCGATAAATCTAACTGCATTTGAAGAGTGTAAATCTAGCCTCACCCATGCCTCCATAGTAATACTAGTAGAGGGAGAGGTTGACGACGGATAATCAACATAATCACCAACCTCTTCAAACTCAAGGTGTGTGAATATCTCACCAGATTCACCTTTATCTCCTTTAATCAAAGACCATACATAATCGCCATAAGTTGTTGACTCTGTAGAAGTTGTTTTATTATAAGCAACACCCATATATTCCTTGCCTGTCGGATCATCGCTCATTCCTGATGTTGGTGTATCAGCATATTTTAACCAAGTATAATATGTGATACCATCATCACCTACGGTTCCTTGCGGACCTTCAATCTTAGACCAAGTATAATCACTAGCAATGTCGCTTTCTATGTCTGTAGTTTTATTGTAAGCAAAACCAATATGAGATTTGCCATCAGGTAACTGAGTCATTCCATTACCACTTGAATCATCGGCATATTTAACCCATGTAAATAAACTTTGCCCTTCCGGTCCTTGCGGTCCTTCTATTCCTTGTGGACCAGACGGACCAGATACCCATTCTAAACCATTCCAAGTCTTCCAAATAATATTATCACTATCGGTAGTATCGATCCATATAACGCTAGTATCATCAGGAGGTAAATTACTTTCAATGCGTTTCTTCTCGGCATATTGTTCTGTAAATATTGTACTGTCATCAAATACGGAAGTATCCTTAGAATCGATTTCTACTTTATCATAAGTACGATCTAATAACTGCTGCTCAGTTATTTTTAGTGCAAGAGCCTTTCGAAGAGAGTTGAAAAGTTCTCGTAGATCTTCCTCTTCAAATTCGATATAGTCTCCTAAAACAAATGTTTTCTGTGACGTGTCACTGATTGAACGTTGGATTTTCTTCACTCGCGCCTCAAGATATAGAGCCGGAGAATAGGAAGTATCCTTAATTCGAACAGTGTCACCGAAACGTACCTTCTCATGTTCCAATCCAAACACGTCTTCAATGCTCACCTGGTCAGCTTCGTACTCTACTACTGTATTAACTCGTTTAGCTAGTTCGGCTTGTCCGAGTGATTCTAAACGTGAAGCCGTCATATCCTCGTCTTCTGAAGTTGGTTCGTAGACATCCCACAAATGATTATTATTCCGACTCCAACGCTGTCTTGCATCCTCATCCTTAACATCGACTATTAAACGTAAGCCGTCATCCTGTTCAGGTCCTATACAACGAAGCGCTGTGACGATCTCGTCAGATGTTTCTGAACGCTTTACTCCGATTAAATCTTTACCAACTGTGATTTCTTTCCCATTAAACACACGTCTAATAGGGATAAGGTCAACAAAACGACCAATAATTTTATTCCCGTCCGTCTCTACACGAAAGCGCAACTCTAATCCAAACTCGCGAGCAATTTTCTTTAAAGCTGAAAATGGATTCGTATAGTTTTCAAAGGTGATAGAGCGTATTCCTGCGTACTCCATATACCCTCTTTGCCATTCGGTACCGATTAAAACATTGTCTGTAGCAGTGTTAACGGTAGCTCCTTCTAATGTTTTAGGATTGATGACTTTCGATTTTTTTAAATCAAGATAGGAGGCTTTAGCATAAACCTCTTTGTCATCTTTATATTTGATCGTGTTATTAATGATAAGTTCGCGGTAGAAACCGTCTTCGTCTTTTATAAGCACTCTGTTTCGACTTTTTAAATGCTCACTTTGATCGTAAGTTGTTGTGAAATCGAACGTCTCTAGATATGATTCTAAATCAAGTACATGAACATCATCCCAAAATAACTTCGATTTATTGCTATAGTAATCAACGATCGTATCTGTTTGATGATCTAAAATGTGTATGTTTGGCAAAATAAACCTCCTATCTCTTCCCAAAAAATAGTAGAATAGGTTTTGGAAAGGGGGTAAGTGTAATGGATAATTCACAAGACTTGGTAAGAAGAGCATTTCAAAAACACGGTGTTGATAATCTAGAATTAGAGAAAGCAATTTCCGATATTTTGAATCAAGCTCTTGATTCTAGAAGTCTCTCTAAAAGGATTTGGAAAGATGTTATTGAGCATTATGAAAGAGATAAACGAATAAAAGACAATTTTAGGTAATGGTAAATTCTTGTCCGTAAATAGAATCTTCTAAAAGCGAACATTTTAAAACTAGCAATTCAAGGCGTTCTTCTGTTGTTTTGGCGCTTTGAATTGCTTCATTTACAACAGTTAACGTAGCACCTCTACTAAATCCTTCTGTAAAATCAATAATTTCTTTCGCGGTTTTTCCCATTACTCTTCGCCTCCTATTTATATTTCGATATCCAACTAATCTGCGTATCAAAAGCACCTTCGGGGTACGTGAATAAGTAATTATCCCCTTTATCTAATGCAAAATAAGTACCACCAAAATCTTTTAAATCAGTTCTTGCCTCTCCGTTTATTGTCATCAGTTCTTGTTTCATATCGAAAACAATTTCGTCTCCTTGATTGACAATATACGGAACTCCATCAGCTTGTTCATTAATACGCCAAACCTTACAATCGTAAATACCCATTGCACCTGCCGTAAACGCTCCGTACTCTCCTGTGTGAACAACAATCTGGCTAACATTACGTGTAAATACTTGATCGTTATCTGTCCAGGAGACGCTACGAATTGTATGATGTTTTCCTGTTGCTTGGTCAATCTTGGCAATATAGGCATACCAAACCTTGCCACGCCTTTGTAATCGGAGCATTCCATAGAAATTATTCCAGTTGCCTTTTTTATCCCCGTACTCATTTATCATGTGATAATTAACTGTACCGTCTCCTAGCCTTGCTTCACCGACTGCAAGTGCTTCGCCATTCCGAGTGTCTTTCATCGCCATCTTACCAACAACTTGATTTAGGTCATCTAGTAAGTAGATTTCTACGCGTCCTACGTTATTGTTTTGATTCCACATACCGACTATAGCTTCCATACGAAAATCCAACAAAGGAGCTTCTGGAATACTCGTCTTTGGTGCTGGACCATGCCACCCTGAGCCAGTGCCGTAACTTGATGCTTCAAATCTCGTACCGTTTGAAACCATCGTTCCAGCAACCTCTCCATCGATACCGCTTGCAGTTGTCCATCCGGTTGTACTACTCATATTGTTCGTGAGTAGGCGTTCAAATTCTTGGAATGAACTGTTTTCTGCAACGTCAACAGGTCTTCCCATCATTAAATAGTCCTTGTCTCCTTTTGCGACCAAAAATGAGGTAACACTTTCTTTAGCGGTTGCGGTAATCAATGGATAAGCTTCAGCAGTGCCTTCATTTGCAATGGATATTGCATCGTCTAGGAATTGATACGGTCCTTGTTCTTGACCATATTTATGCGGATCTGGGCAGACAAAATGAAGTGTACCTTCTCCTATATCAATAATTTCTTTAAAATCATCGATTGCTCCATCAAACACCGCATAATAGGTTTTATTCGGCCTATCAGAATAGATAAGTGGCGAAGGTTCCTCTGTTACTAGCCAATTAGCCAACTCTTCTTCAATTTCTTCCATATTCCGATCATTAGCTATGATTGTTATAGGGATGGATAAAGGAAGTTCATCTACTTCAGATCTATTAAGGTGTGCCCCTTTCATTCCGGGAACTTTTAACATGTTTCTATTAATTGGTGCGAAAGGAGGGCGTTGCTTCCCTTGACTAATGATTAACCAAGGTTTTTGAATACCATTAAATGTGATTGTTTTAGGCAAAACTATCCCTCCTTCCTTTTTTTCTATTCTGTTGTTCTGTTATAGTCTTTTCAAGTATCTTCCCTACTTCTCGGTCATTCATAATAATATTTTTACCTTCTCTTACTGCTTGGATTAATTCAATTAGCAGCCTATCTATACTCCCATTCCCTAACTCTCCTGCTCTATCTAGGGGAGTTACCCTGGCACCTTTAACGCCAGAAAGAATTTCTGGACCCGCATCCCCAACAATTACAGAATTATTGTCCCGAATATTTCCACCTTTTGCTAACATTGGTATGTTTGGTGTACTTAGACTCACTGAGGGGATGTTTAATTCAGGTCCAAAAGGAATTTTAATTGAACTTCCACCTATTTTTAACTGCAAATTATTCCATTTTCTAATAATCCAGTTAACAGCACCTTTAAAAGCGTCTTTTAAGCCATCAAACATTCCAGAAGCAGCGCTTGAAAATTTTCCTTTTAATCCACCAAAGAAAGTTACTAGATCACTAACTTTACCCTTTATCCATTCAACCGTTGTCTTCCATATTTCTTTCAATTTATCGCCTAAAAATCTCGTAGCAGCGACAATTTTATCCCAGTTTGCAATGATGATAACGACTAGACCTATTATTGTAGCAATAACCCATCCAACAGGACCCATTGCAATTAACCAAGCCGCTGCCATTCTTGCCGCTTGCGCCATAGCTTGCGCTCCCATGAATACCCATCGTGCAACCATTGTTATGGCAGTAGCTATATGTGTTGCAACTGCTGATAGAGCTGCTACCTTTGTAGCTAACCATGCTCTAACCTGTTTGGCTGCTGATATAGTAGCTTGTACTCCTGCTAAAATCCATTGAACAATTAATCTAGTAGCAATCAATGCAGCATAAGCAATAATAATTGGCTGTACAATAGCCCAATGCTCTTCTATTTTTTCCGCTAGCCATCCGACTGTATCAATGACTCCATTTATTAATTCTTCAATTTTTTCAAAAGTTAGGGTGAAAGCTTCTTTAATTAATGGCAGATTTGGTTCTATCCATTCCCATAATTCTATTAGTGCTGGTAATGCATGTTCTCTTAAAACATCAATTAAATTATTAAGAATCTCATGAGCTGATCCAAAGGCATCCACAAAAAACTCTTTAATTTTAGGGATATTCGGCTCTATCCATTCCCACAAACTCATTAATACTGGTAATGCCTCAACTGTGATAAATTCACTTATTTTTCTTATTGCAGATTCCATTAGACCAAAAGCATTTTCAGTTAAATATTGAATTTTTGGCATCTGTGCTTCAAACCAACCGAACATTCCCTGTAGCATTGGTAAAAGATTAATGGCTATTTCCGTAACAAAGAAGCTGACTTTCTCCTTCATATTTTCTACGGTTATTCGAAAGTCATTTGCCTTTTTTAAATCTTCTTCAGAGATAATATTCGCTTTTCCTTTAGCATTGTCCATCGCCTCTGCACCTAGATCAACGACAGGAGCCAGTTCTTTCCATGATCCACCGAATAAATCAGTACCTATCTTCGCCCGGTCTGTTTTGTCCCCTACCCCTGACAAGGCTTTAGTAAGTACGTCCATTCGTTCATCTGCACTCATATTTTCAATTTCAGCTAATGATAACCCTAACTTTCCTAGTGCTTCTTGTCCTTTATGTCCTTCCACACTCATTGTGTCTAAGTTTTTTGTTAATTTTAACGAAGCGTTTGCAACTGCATCAGTAGCAACGCCAGCTTCTTCAGTGACTTTTCTCCACTCTTGTATAGCTTCCGTTGTCATACCAGTTGTAGAGTTTAAATCAAGTATTTCGTCAGCGGTGTTACCTACTTTAATTCCTAACCCAATCATTGCACCAACTGCTACTGTGGCTCCTGCTGCCAAGGCGGCACCAAATTTAGCAGCTGTCTTAATACCGCCTTTTAACCTATCCCCCATCGACTTGGTCTTTTTATCTGTTCTTGAAATACTTGCATTCGCTTCTTTATCATCGATGAGTATGCGACCAAACATTTTAAACAGTTCCATAATATCACCCTCTTCCTGGGCATAAAAAAAGAACCCCTATTGAGGTTTCTTCACTTTACTTTTTAACTTGTTAAAAGTTTCTTCCACCGTTTCATAGGTTTTTTGTTGTTGAGGTGCTTTCATTTTCTTTAAATATTCGCTGAACGGCACAAAGGTGGTTTCGTCATCCATTTTATTATAATCAACAAGCCACCTCTCCCAAGCTTGTTTCTCAAATGCTTTTTCTGAAGCTTTAGCTAGAAGTCTAGTGATATTAGCAACAGGTAATCTCAAAACATAGTTGAAATCATAGAAGCTATGCAATAAAGAGAGTGATTCTTCGTATCCACCTATTACATAGCTTGTTTGAAAAAATCAACTAGCTCGGGATCTGTAAAAATCTTCTTAATTGTTCCTATCGTTTTAGAAAGAGCCTGTTTTCTGACTTCACTTGGAGTCTTATTCTTTTGCGCGATGGAAACAATGTGGAAAAACTCCTCTTTCACTTTTCCAGAGTTTTTTAAGATGTGTTTGGCTGCGTCAATTGCAACTGACAAATAATCGTCTGTATCAATTTCCTTTTTTACTAAATTCTTTCTATATCCATCAAAATCAACTTTGTCATAAATAGCTGCCACGTAAGGAAGCATATCAAAGGCTTGTTCGCTGTCAATCGGTTTATCTTTCACTTCTTCTGTCATAGTTACCTCCTAATAAATAAGGGGCTAAGCCCCTGTTTTATACTATAATTTCAGGTTCATATTGGACAATATAAGTTGGTACAATCACTTCTCCGTCGTCGTCTACTTTGTCGTAATCAAAATGAGCAGTAAAAGTCGTTTCCGCAACAACTTCATCCTTATCTTGAAATGCAGCTGATAAAGCACCATCACCCAAGACATTTTCGATAACGTATGCGACAACATCACCATTTTTATTGGTTGTGACATATGCCAGGTTATCCTGATAGTCTACTTCGTCGTAGTCAATTTTCGGACGATATTTATTATACTCAGGTAGATCCAGACCAGCTGGCGTATTAGTCACTTTACCTGGCATGTATTTTTGTAATTTTGCATGATCCAACTCAAGCGCCGTTACTGTAATCTGGATTTTTTGCTCTATCTTTCTCTTTAAATCTTTACTATCTTCTCCACGATCACCATCAAACCTTATTGCCTTATTGGTTGGCTCTACGTTATAGTTACCTCCACCACGAACTGCACCAAAAGCTACAGAATTGAGATCGTCCCAATCATCCGGGTTAAAATTAAAAATTAAAACACCTGCACCTAACTGGATGTTCTTTGGTTTCGGTACAGCTGGTCTCGTAATCGGCATTACTCAACACTCCCTTTTTTCATTGTTAATATTTTCCATCTTAGCTGTAATGCGACATACTCAGCACCCAACAATTCAAGTTCACTCCAATTGATGTCCTTTAACATATCTATTTCTTCATCTAACATCATTTCTTTAACGATATCCTCAAATTTTTCTGAAAGTTCATCATCTTCAAGGGGTTCTTTAGGTTGAGAGCATTTTTCACAAATTGTGTTATTTGAAACCCCTCTTGCATACCAAGAATTGTTACATTGCACACAAGTCAACGTTCCCATCTATTCACGCCCCATGTACTCTAACTTGATAAACATATTGTCTACGTCTTAATCTTTTGTCGGAGTCCTTCAACTGACGTCTGCCCTCAAGATGAAAGGTGACACCTAGTGTTTCAGTAATCAATAACGTTCTCCCATCCAGACCGTTTTCCCCCTCGTTTACGAGAGCACACAAAGTTTCTAATTCTGTGGTATCTGTGTTTTTATCCCAAAAATCTAATTCAAAAACAAAATTTTCCATATCACTTGACTTAACAGAATTAGGTAAGTCATACACGATGTATGGGTAAATAGCATCGTCTGGCGCTTCTTCCGCGTGTACCCTTGCCTTATCTAAAAGGTCAGGGTGCTTAGATTTAAGAAAAGTTGAGATGTCTGTACGTATATTAATCATTTTCATTGTTATCACCTTCGTTATCCGTATCTATAGCAGCCCTTGCACGGTTATCATCTTCAATAGCACTAATGAACTGTCCTTGTATCTTACGAATATTTTCAGTTTCAGCCATGACAGTTGATCGGATGATACCTCGCTTAGGTTGACTTGAGGTACCAAGCTCCTGATCAGCACCATACCAAGTATTATGTTTGGATCCAATAACAAGGTCTGTCTCTCTTCGTCTAGCCCAATATTGAAACGCTTTTCCTAATCTCCTGTTTCTTCTCATACCTGGCATCTTTCGAGCTTCTTTAAGCATTTTCCGTCTTAAATGGGCTCCAGTTGCACGGTTAGCAGCACGGATTAATTCGTGCAAAGTAAATTGGGCTTTATCTACACTAGAAACAATCTCAACACCATCTTTTCTTGTCCTTACAGGATTAGGTATTCTAGCCATTTGGAAGCCCCTCACAAACAAGCTCAATCGTCTCATCTTTTTTAACATGTGTTCGTATGATCTGATAAGTTTTATTTTCATGCTTCAACTTTTTTTCGCCATGATATTGGTTCTTCCAGGTAACAAACATGAGCTCTGGTTTTAGTCCTGTCGCCATAGCTTGATATACTTCAGACTGCCTAACAGATTTGTTTTCAGCTAATACCTCACGCAAGGTAGGAACTTCTACAATATCATTCATGTTATTCTGAGTATTTTTCACGGATATAAAGTAGATTACACTGTCAAATCTCATACCATCACCCCATCGCTAACTGACTTAACATCGTATGAAAAGCAGAAGAAAATTTCACTTCACCAGATTTGAGTTCCCATAGATCCGCTACGCCCATCACAATAATCCCAACAGCTAAATCACTATATATTTTTTCTTCAGGAACTCCAGCTCCTAACATATATCCTTTAACCGCCATTAACTTCTGTTTTATGACTCCATCAATTGCTGTTGTTTTAACTGAATAACCTAAACCCTTTTTACACTCTCCTACCAAAATTTCATCGTTCATGACTACTCATCCTCGGTATCTACGTCGACCATGTATGGGACCAAGACAATATTTAGTCCTGTTTCCTCCATCTCATGCCGAATTCTTGATGACAGGGCTTTGTGTTCAGATAAAGTAAGTTTCTTTGTCGCTTTGAAGTAGATAACCCCATCTTTTTCTTTCACTTCTTTAGCGTTGTTACTTGGATACGTTTTACGTTTTATCTTTTGCGGATCCTGTTCCTTTATTTCTTCCGTTTGTTCATTCTGCTCTTTTGCCAATTTAAAAAACCTCCTATAATTTAAATTAAGCCCCTCAAAAACAAGGGGCCAGATCTTTTAATCTACTTTAATTTATTAAACGGGTGTTACTTTTTTCAGCAATAGAGTACCATTTTTATCGGCAAGTTTACCATCGCAAATCATCGTTGATTTACTAATCCATTCGTCTGTATCTTCGTTAAAGTAGCGTTTGAACATCATTTGCATATTGCTATTAACCATGTAATCAGTTAACTTACAAACAATGCCGAACACATCTCCATCGATAGCATCATCGATAGATGGAAGTAAATCTTCAACAGGTATTGTTTCTTTTCCTAGCAGCCTTTCTTCCTGAGTCCCGTCAATTCCGTAGGTAACACGAGCAATTGGCTGACCATTAGTATCCGTCATGCCTAAAATATATTTGTTCCAATCGGCGTCTGCTAGAATTAACACAGCACCATTACGGTAACTGCGGGGGAGTTTACCGAAAATTTCAGTCCATTTTTCATATTTATTAACATCAGCAACTGCAACCTCAATGATTTGTGTAGCAGGAATAGCAGTATCTTTTGTTATCCCTAGCGGCTGACCTGTCCCGCTTCCGTTAATAATTCCTTCTTCAATCGCTACAATCATAGCTTCATAGATATTGTCAGTGACGGTTTGTTCAAAGACAGGCATTGCTACAGTATCAGCAACTAATTCTACAGCTACACGGCATTGTAATTTGTGATAAGAGAAAGAAATTTTCCCGGAAGTTGATTTTTTCTGTTTATCAGACATAGCCCCTGCCCCAACCCAAGTTGCAGTTGGTTTTGCATTCGCAAGTGGAATTTCTACTCCACCCTTCATGCTAGTCTTTGTCACACGTGCCCAAATACGACCATGATCTTTTAACTTTTCTACAATTTTATTAAGAATCGTTGTTGGAAGAACTGCTCCGATATCACCAGTTCCCGTTGTAGCATCAGCACGGAATTCTAGATTGTCTGATTTAGTCCCTTTTTGGACATAATCCATAAATGCGGAACGGTATTCAGGAGTATCGTATTTATCAGAAGAGCGTTGCTCGTTTGTATTGCCCGCTCCAGATCCTAAACCATACGCTCCCATAATATTAACTTGTCCACTTGGATTATTACGTTTTTCTGGCTCTTCAATACTTCGTTTCTCCTCGCCTTCTTCCTCTTCTGGAAGTGAATCGATTTGTGTTCGGAATTCAATAATCTCGGTATCTAAGGCTTCAATTTGTGACGTGATAGAACGAACTTCTTCGATATTATCGCTCTTTTTCCCCTTTAATTTCAAAGCAGAACGCGCTTCCTCTTTTGCTTTTAGTTGCTTCTTTAACCAATCTTTCATATACAGCACTACCCTTCTTTTTTAAATTATAGTTCGAGTTTTAACTTTGCTAATTCCAACTGCTCACCTTCTGAGTTATCCAACTCAGATGACCGGGCATTCTCCAATGCCTTTTCTGCGTTATCCAACACAGTTTGGTCTCGAGCATTTATGTCAGTTCCCACATAAGCTGGGAAATTGACCGCACTAACTTCAATAACTTTCTTGATTTTTTGGATACGACGAGTGGGTTTTTCACTTTCAAGCTCTTCCCATTTCTCTTCGTCTACGAAAAAAATAAAAGACATCCCATCGATGTCTTGTCTTTTTACAGCACTATGAAGCGATTTTGCTTCGCTATTATTGTCTACATCTAGACTTGCACGAACATATAATCCTTGGCCGTTAGTCTCTAGTTTCATTGTTGAATTACCATTATTTCGACGACTTCGAGCAAGTGGTATTTTCCTTAAATCGTGATTAACACTGAATAATACATCGTCAAAATCACATCCATCAAATGCCCCGCGCTCAATAACCTCATTAAACCAACCGCCGATGCTTGTCATTTGATCGTAAACCGCAGGATGTCCTTCAATAAAATTCCCATCGTCTACAGCCCTCAAATCAACAAGCCCAAAATTACGCTTAACCGGTTCTTCTTTTCCTGGTAATCTAATTTTACTCAACTTGGTTACCTCCTTTTTTTCCCATTTGGTATGCATTAACAAGGTCAACATCAATGTAATTAAGTGACATCGTTCTCTTATCTCCATCTGGGATAGGTGGATATCCTAGAATGGCTAATTTTTGATTATCCGTTAATATCCCTTGCTCTCCAGCTGTTTTTAATAAATTTAACTTCGCAGTTGTGCTTAGATACATCATGTCCTTTTGATAAAAGACAATTTCATTACCGACTTCTAATTCACGAGGAGAGAATACTGTTTTTGAGAAAGCCTGTCCAAAACTTATAACTAAAGGTTCTAACGTTTTTTCATAAAAAGCCTGGTATTGTTCGTCTGAGAAGTCACCAGATAAGATTGGAACAGAAACACCATAATTGTGTATCACTTTGTTCTGCAAAAATTCCAACGTTTCTCTATCAATTAGTTTAGGATTTGGTTTTAGATCAACATAATCACCTTTCAAATCCATAGGAATAATCCCAGATGATCCACTATTAATGGCTTCTTCAAATTTTGCTCTTTCTGCTTTTTGAGAATCATCATCAAGCATTGTATTTATTTTTAATATTCCTCGAACAGAAAGGCTTGTTTTTATAGCTTTATCTAACCCTTGAAGCACCGTATCATTAATTTGGAGGGCTTTAAGTAATGCGGCGTTATCGGGCTGTCCATCAACACCGCCACCCATAATGTCATTCGATGAAAATCTTTTCCTCAAATGGATGACATCAGAATAAGCTAAGGTAAATTTTGTTCCATTTGCAAATTGCATTTCAATAAACAACTTGTTAGTTTCATCTTGCACAAAGGTTACAACAGTCGGATCCAAAGGATAAAATCCTATATACTCTTTTGTTTTTTTACCATTAGAGTCTGATTTAATCTCATACATGGGATATATAAATGCGTTATAGTTTGTATATAGTTGCCAAATGATTTTTTCGATAAAATCTCTCGTTGTCATCAGCTCATTTGGTGCAAATTTAAAAAGACGATTTATCCCACTCTTTACAGTTGCTTGCATTCCATTCGGATCGGTTCTGATATGTTTAGGCTTTAACTTACTGCATTCCGTAGCTATTACATCGATGCACATTTGGACAACATCCGAAGCATATACATTTTGTCCGAATTGAGAAAATATTGGGCTATATCCATCCAAGAATTTTGCTTGTTGCATTTGTCTGCTTGACTCTTTTCCATTTATTAGGTTTTGTAAGAGCACTGTTTATCACCTTCTTTTCGCATAAAAATAAGCACATGCTATAAAGCAAATGCCTGATGTGATATAACCCGCAGGTACGTATATTTGAAATACTCCGATCGAAACAAGCACGATCCCGCAAGAAAATAAAATATCATCAATAAAATTAATAATCCTTCCCATGCACTCTTACCTCCCGACCATTGAAAGGAACTCTGTGCGATTATCTGTATACACTTTATAGGCAATAATCATCGTTACAGAACCGTCAATTTTTTTGTCTTCTTTTCCTTGAACCTTCACAGGCATAATTTCCATTTTAGAATTAATATTTAATGCGGTATTCTCTAAGCAATATTTATCAATAGGATTATTATTATAATTAATTAACTCACTTTTAAGGTCTGCTTCTACTAATTTCATAGGATCTGACATGCTTCCCCAATCTTGTGTAACCCTCACACAATCAAACCCTAATCCGTCCATTTCTTTAGCCCAATAAATAGCAGACCATTTGTCATATCCTATTTTAAATGGTCTTATACCATAATCTTTATACAAAGATACAAACCAATTCGTTACTAGACTGAAATCATTTTCATTTCCATCCGAAACTTCAATTAATCCTTGTCTAATCCAATCTTGGTACTTATCTTTATCTTCTCTTGGTAAGTCCCCAATTTTCAACGCTGGTATGAAATACTTTTGAAGGGTGTACTTCTTTTTACTACCTGGTTTCATCAAAATGATTCTTGCACTTGCCAAGTCACCCGACTTAGATAAGTCAACCGCCCCAATCCCAAAACAATTCCTGAATTCTTCAATGTCAATTACATTTTCATTCACGATATCCTCATGATTAAGCCACGCTGTAGCATTATTTTGTTTGATGTTAAAATCCTTCGACATAACAAACACACGCATGGACTTGCTTGTCTTAGCTTCATCGATCATTTTTCTAAGAAAGCTACGTTTTTTAATTACTCCAGCTCCTGGATTAGATTTATCCCAAGATTTTTCATTTTGCCATATTTCTTGTTCGTTATCCTGTGTATAAAGCCATATTAACCAACGAGGTCGCTCTATTTCTTTATTTAGTACTTGTCTAGCTTCTTTTAATCGATCATCTAAATACCCATCATTAATAACGCCTTCAGTCGTAAGCTCTATATATAAAGGCTCGTCTTGTGTGGATACTGCTTGTCTAATAGGCATGATAGAAGTGTTATCTTTGAGCTCATGTGCTTCATCAACAGCACCAACTTTAATATTCTTACCTTCTTTGGCTCCAGTTTTTGCCGAAATCTTTTTGATCTGTCCTTTATTTTTATAACTAAACTTTCCTTTATTGCTTCTGTTTCTTGGGTTACCAAAGAAAATTCCTTTAATATTGCTTCTGGTCACTTTAGACAATGATTTACTTTCTTCTCGCATCGAGTTGATCGCTTGGAACATTAGATCGGCTTGTTCATAATCGTTGCTGGAACATAAAATTCGTGTACCAATTTCTCCACAAAAATACTCAGCTAGACACATAGCTGAGACAAGGGGAGTTTTTCCGTTTTTTCTTGCAACTAAAAATGTGACATCTTGATAAAGTCTTACCCATCGGCCGATTTCATCATCATATATTTTAAACATATAAATAGCTTCGACAAATGCTTTTTGGAACAAATCAAGAATAAATGCTTTTCCGGCAAATGGTGCCTCAAAATGTTTGCATTTTGTTTCGATGAATTTTATTCTTTTATGTCCATCATCAAAATCAATCTTAATTTCTGTATCATCGAAATGTTCTATTAACATATCTAGCTGCATCATTAGCTCATTGCCAATAATTATTTCACCTTTTTTACATTTATCTACATACTCAAGTAAATAGGAATGAGTGCCTTGATACTCATAAGGTTGTGCCCACACTTTTTGTCCTTTTATCATTCGAACTCACTTAAATCGTCATCGTCCTCAATGATATTTTTATTTAATACACCATTAAGTGTCTTTATCACGACTGAATAACTGTTAATGTTTTTCAGATATTGTTTAGCCGATTCAACTGTTCTTTGTTTAACTGGATCATCAGGGTGAATTTTAACCATGCCCGTATCAGCCATTGATTCTCTAAGAATATGATTTTCAGCTTTTAAAAAGGCTGCATCCTCTATAAGTCCTTCAACAAGCTTTCGTTTTGAATCTTCAACCTCACTAAATATTTCGTTCAACTTCGCAAGTTCTTTTTGGTAAATGACCCTTTTAGGCATAGTTCAAATCCCCTCCATTCATTTTCAAAATTTAAGGTGTGTGTCAAAGTTGTGTTCCCCCTTCGGTCCCTGAGAGTTTAAAAATCACTCAGTATCCGGGGGGGTGTTTAGGTTGAAGCATCAACATAAAATTATTGTACTGTTCTGCACTGGATGAATTCTCCACCAATTCTTTTGGTATACCATAAATACTGCATATAGCATCAACAGTTACATCACTAGATTGTTCTCCCATATCAACACCTTGAATCGGTATAATTTTATCTAGCACTAGAAACACTCCTCAATTAGTGTAGGATTCAAACCACTTATCAATGTATCCTTTCCACTCGTCTTTCCTGTACTGTCTTACTTCATCGTGTTCCAACCTCCTAATACATTCCTCTCTATCAACCTCACAGTATATAAGTTCAGCCCCTAGATCATTAGCTAATCTTTCCCGCTTATACTTATCAGCATATCCTCCAATGATCCAAGCATTATGCCACTTACCATACCGAGTCTTAATGTTGTCCAGTAGTTGACTGTGAATCCCTATGACATTGTTATATAGATTGTCTGGCTTATCATAGTCAGGTAACATCGACACTGCACTATACAATGAATCTATATCAACAACGATATCCCCACGCTCTACTTGATGCTTAACGAATGTAGTCTTCCCGCTCATTGGTGGACCATAGACAAGGTAGACTTCTTTCGCACCTTTATATCCAAAACGTTTATGTTCTTTGTTATGACAGTCGAAACAAACAATCTCAATCTTATCTGGATTAAGACTAATGTTATGATCATGTACATTCTCAGGTGTAAGCTCCACCGTATGGTGACCTATCAAATCCTTAGACTTTGAGATGATCTCTTTACAATGTTCACACTTATTTCCACGCTCAATAATAAGCAGCAGTCGAAGTGCAATCCATTCTTTAGAAGCATAGAAAGATTTAATTACAGCATGTTTAGCCATGTCACCACGCCTTTGATTCCACTGATTTAATATCAGCTTTTAGTTTGTTCGCTCTTAATCGATGCTCTTCTTTTACTTCATCAGGTGGCAAAGCACGAATCATTTCTTCATACTGTTTTATTTTGCTATTCAATGCACGCATTGCAGCTGCTTGTGATGTAAGAGCCTTGGCTTGTTTATCCCAAGCAAATTGAATCTCGTACTCTCTTTCACCACTTGTCTCTACATACTCTTCTACAATCTCACCATCATCTTTTGTAACTTCTGCTTTTTCTTTAAAGTATTTTTCTTTCTTTAATTCCTTTGTCATATCGTTGGGATCTTTAACGTACATAATCTTTTGAGCACGTATAAAATTAGTGAATCCTACTATTATTTCTTCATATAGAATATCAAGCATGCTCATTCCATCTCTGGTTGCATCGTAAATTTCTTTTAACTCATCATCATCTGGTAGCCATTTACGAAACAATCCATGCTTAATGGCATTTTCATTTTCAAGTGGTGCACCTCCACCCTTATTTCCTATTGCGTTTCTATTTCGGTAAGGTGCGCCTCGTTTCGGTTCTGTAACAGGAATATCATCCCATCGATCCACGCTTTTCCATTTACGAATTTGCTCGGAACTTGTATTTAATTCCTCTGCAATTTCCTTTGGTTTCTTTTCTCTTCCACTGTTAAGCCATATTTTTAATGCTTTAAGTCGATTAGGACTCATAGGTCTAGCCAAGGAACACACCCCACCTCCAAGCTTAATTGAGTTTGTTTTCACGTTTTTAAAAAACGACTCATGAGCGACTCGCTAGACACCTTATAATCGATGTTAATTTCAATTAATTACATTGAAAATAACTATACGAAAATAACCCTTATTTCTCCTAATATCTGTATCTAGGGTGAACCACAATGTATATTCTGTTGAACTGAATAAAATTAGTTAAACCATTGGTAATTCTGTATTTTTTAAAGTCGTTTAAAATGGGTGCCAAATTCACGTATTTCTGAAGCACTCATTCAGCCGTTACAACATGACGATCTGTGCATCCATCATCGTTTGGGTGATGCCTATATAACGTAAAGTTATTGTTTGATCGCTATGTCCAAACATCTCCATTAGTAACGCTAAATTGTGAGGGTTTTGTAAATACAGGTGATATCCCCAAGTCTTACGCATCGTGTGGCATCCAATTTCTCGTAAATTAAATTGACTAGCTGCTTCATTCAACATTTTGTAAGCTGTACTTCGATCAATAGGCAGACCTCTCAACTGGCTTTTAGTCTTGACCTGTCTGCTAGCAAATAAAAATTCATCATCTCTTTTCCCAGAAATAAATTTATCTAAGTCGTCTCTGATCTTAGGATGAATGATGAACCTTTTTTGATGCCTATTTTTCTGCTCTTCTATATTGATGTGTGTTCCTTTGACCATCCATACCCGAAGCTTCCGAAGATCACTAACTCTTAATCCACTATAGATACCGAAACAAAAAAAGAGATAATTCCTCATACTTCTTATTTTTAAATACGATTTGATACCTTCAATAACATAAGGGTCTCTAATTGGCTGTACAACATTCACATGATATCACCTCCAATAAATTATTCTCTTATTAATTAAGGGCAGTTGGGTGACAAAAAATCCTCATCCCACAAATGAGAAGAGACTTATAGAAATATGAGCAGCTATTTTTTTATTAGCTCGTTCAATCGTTGTTTTCACTGTGTTCCTAGAGATACCACAATACTCAGCAATTTGATATTGAGTTAAGCAGTTTCCTTTTGCCATTAAGTACATTTCTTTCTCTTTTGCAGAGAGAACGGAAAGAGCATCATCAATTCTTTCAATATCAAACGGTGTCACTAGACTTTCTTCTCCGTTTTTCTCTGTCCAGGAGTAGTCATTTTCAACGGTTCTAAAGTATTTTTGCATTAATAATGGATCAAAGGCTTTTTCTCTTTCATAAACAGCTCTTCTTTCAATACCTCTAACGACTCCTGGAGCATGGCCGACCTTCATCCATTCAATACTAAATTCTAAATTTGACTTCATTTGCTTAAGGTACATTTGATCTTCATCATCCGCTGATTCCAAAGCTTTCTTTATCCAATCTAGTGACTGTTTGTACTCCTTGATTAGCTCTTTCACGTAGATCCCCTCCAAATTATTTGATCAAATACAAATAAAAAAGAGGACACCACTCCCCAAATTTGGAGAATGATGCCCTCGGTTTTTCCGATAGGCTTATTCAATATGTTGTTTTCTCGGACTGTTCATCAGCCAATGTCTTCCTCATTTGTCCATGATTAATTCGATTGTTTTTTCTATCTATCCGCAATTAACTACATCGTTTTTACCTTATTACATAAGATGTACTATCCCTTACGAAAGGTGGTTTTACTAATGAGTGATTATGGATATGTCTCTCCTGTAGCGGGAAAAAAAGACTCTAGTTTTGCGTTAATTGTAGTCTTATTCATTTTGTTAATTATTGTCGGTGCAACTTTCGTTAAACATTACTAGAATTTTTTGATGCGAGCGATTCTAAATAAGCGCTCGCTTTTTATTAATTTTCATGATTCAATTTTCACTTTTTTTTGTACCATGTAAATACATCATCATCCTCCTATCACACTGTGTTGAGGCACAAAAGTTACAATTCTTATCCAATATTTTAGGTACATTCCTCTGAAAATATTTCCTCTACAAAATACGACATTTTTCCTTAATTAAAGGGTAATAGTATTTAAAGGTCCTCCCATAAAAAAAGAGGTGACAACTATGGATTCTAAAAATTTAGATATACTTTTTGACCATGAGCTTCACTGCATATATGAAAGCTCTAAGAATTTCTTGGAAATTCATAATGAAAGAGAACATAGTAATTTGAAAGACCTTTTATTGTTTTTGGAAGTTGAAATTTGCAACCGAAATATAGATAAAGAATAATATTACATTTTGGGAGGACGTTTATCTATTCGAATTACTAATATCTTTATCAAACTCGTAAAAGTAGCAATCAATTCCCCTTCACAGTATCGGTCGACTATCTACTTACTGCTTTATGGAGTCATATTGATAAGTTACATGAAATTCGAGCTAGTTTCATAGAATGCAATTGTCTTAGTCATCTATATTAGTGTTTAAAGCTTCTTTGAATAAGATATATCAGTGTGAACTGGCTTTCCATTTTGCCAACTAATGATCTGCTTCCCAAAACCCTGGGGAAGAGCATCGACAACTTCAATTCTTCCTTCTTTTACAATGTAAGTATTATTCTCCATCAAATTTATTTCTGCGGTCATTTTCTCTTGATTAACTTTCACATTGACCCCTCCCGAATGGTATAATAAATGTGTCTAGTATTTATTGAACCGATCCTAGAGGATTGGTTTTTTATTTGAATATTTTCATGAAGCTATTCTTCGCTTTTCTAGATGCCACTCTTTTTGTTAATCCTCCATTTTTCGCTGCCTTTGCATCACCTGCCAATTCACCAAATTTTTCTGCCTTCTTTATTGCACTCATAAATTTACTTGCCATTATATATCTCTCCTTAGGTTATAAATTTTATTTTTCTAGAAATCCTACTTCCTCCGGTTATATTCTCGATTCCCTCTAATATGAGATTCATTTGTCATTGTGTATCTTCTACCACTTAACTCAATAACGGTAGGAACACCCTTTTTCTGTTTCATTACTCTAACAAGAGGACGGTATTGATCTCCCTTCTCTCGTTTAATCATTGAAATCCTCCTTCAACTCTTTTTCTTCAGGTAATCTATAACGTTCTGTTTCTAATTCCTGAAGAGATAATTGGGTTAACAACCTTCCATCACGAGATACATAGAATTTTAATAGTCTAAGCTCCTGGAGCAGAGTTTGTCTTCGAAGTTCCATTGATTGTCAGTCCTTTCCTTTTAGCGATATAGGGTGATGCTTCTGACCATATGTTTTTAGTGGGATGATTCATCAAATACTCTATGTTTCTAGCATCCCTATCCATTGTCAGAAACCTTTTTTCATGTATAAGCCATTCAATTAAGTGAACTAAGCTAGGATAATTCCCTATAATCGCTTGATTATACAACTCTCGAACTGTCATGCTGAAAATCGCCTATGTAAGTTTGTGAATAAATTATATTCTTTGATGAAGGCAAGTTCAGCAGTCCCGATCGGACCTTCTCGCTGTTTAGCAACAATAATTTCAATGATGTCTTTATTCTCAGATTCTGCATTATAGTAGTCGTCTCGATAAAGAAAGGCAACAATATCAGCATCTTGTTCTATACTTCCAGATTCTCGTAAATCTGATAGCATCGGACGTTTATCTTGTCGTGACTCCACGCCTCTAGAAAGTTGAGACAATACGATAATAGGAATGTTCAAATCTCTAGCCATGATTTTCAAAGATCGAGACATTTCGCTCACTTCTTCTTGTCGATTGTTTTTCTTCACAACTGGTTGAAGCAGCTGCAAGTAATCGATTATCACAAAATGATCTTTATCTGGATGTTTTCTCATGAGCTTTCGTGTTCTTGCATATATTTCTGATATTTTTATTGATGATTTATCCACGATGTTCATATTTTGTTTTCCTATTTCGCCAATTGCATAAGAGAAACGGTTCCAATCCTCATCATCAAAACGTTCTTTTGGGTCCATCATTTTGTGAGAATCAACTCTTCCTGTGGCAGATATCATCCGATTAACAAATGATTCTTCTCCCATTTCAAGTGAATATAAGTGACCGAATCCGTTATGTTCTAAGTGCCCAGAAGCCATGTTCAAAGCAAATGCGGTTTTACCGACGGAAGGTCTTGCGCCAACAATAATTAACTCACCTTTTTTGTGTCCTGAAGTGATATTGTCGTACTCAGTAAATCCAGTTGGAAGTCCCATTTTGGATTCACCTGATTCGGCTTTTTCGAAAATATTAAATAGAAGGTTTTTTAAGTCAAATTCTTCTTCCTCAACAACATCTGCATTGACTGTATTTAATTTATCGATAAATTGTTCCGTTTGTTCATCATTCATAATCTCTCTGGTTTCATCCAAAAATCCTTGTGATAAATCTCTGACTTTCTGCCTTTTCCACGCCCTTAGAATAGTAGACTCATAGGTCTTGTATGCCTCCGGAGATGGGACAGCTTGTACCATTTCATTTAGATCAATTTGAGTCATGAAACTCATACCAAGTGTTTCGTAAAGCGTGCCTGGATCAACCTGATCGCCATTTTTCGTAATAGTTTGTATCGCTTCAAAGATTGGTTTGTGAATCACCGACACTTGCTCTGGTTTAAGACTAATTTCTTTTGCTATAGCGCTATCAGTTAAGATACATCCTAGTAACATTTTTTCTGCTTCAGGATTAAACTGGCTCATTCTCAATCCCCCTTTTTAAAATCCAGAAATTCGTATATTTTTTTTCTTTGCTCATCCGTTGGTCCAGTAGTCTTTTTCTTTTGCCAATCATTGATACGTGTTACTACTCCTTTATCGTGTTCCGGTCGAATCTGCTCTTTTAAGTCATGAATTGTTGGAGGGAATGGGGAACGAGAAATATGGTTATCCAATCGCCATACCACACGATCAACATCTTGATTTTTCATGTGACGGAACCAAACCTTTACTGTGTCTTGAGATTTTTTAATCTTCCCTGGATAAGCAGCATCTATCTGCTCTATTAGTTGAACTACTTCACGACTCGTCATCTTCTCCCTCCTCTAATTTTTCTGCGAATGCATAAAGATCATCGTTATCAGTTTCTGATGCTTTTTCATTCAAGTAAGACTCAAACTTTGTACCGAACAATGTCTCTGGACGTAGGTAAGCGTTCATCCTTGAATCATTTTTCCAAACCGAAACTTTGATATTAATGACTTGCTTAAAATCTTCTAAAACAAAACTCTCGTTTAACCTAGCTTGTATTAACTTTTTTGTTTTTTGATTTGTTGCCTTGAAATTCTTTCCTGCTTTATCGTTAAGATAGACAATAATATCTTTAGTAATCTCTGTAGTAATTAATGTATTTGTCTTACGTTTTAATGTAGGAGACTCCCCCTTTCCATCGTAATAGGGTGGTACATCTGAACGTAGGAGGGTAAAAGTTATTTCTGATATTTTTTCTGGACAAGGTTCAATGAACATGACATTGTTATTAACCTGACCTTTAGCAATTACACTCCTAAACTCCCTCCGTATCAATCCTTCTTCAGACAGATAGTCGCAAGCCTCTTTTACCTGACGTTTAGAAATACCAAATTGCTCAGCGAAAGCCTTATAATTACGATGCATCATATCTTTTGCAAACTTCTTTTTCACTTTTACTACAGATCCTGTGTCTTCATCACGTTCAACAGTAGGTCTGTACCAGTAAAGAACATCAGCAAGTATTAGTATTGCTGGTATATGTGGCTTCCCGCTTGAAAATGTGAGTTGTTGAAACCACGGAAAGGGAATGACTGTCCCTGATATATGCATTCTCCCAATAGAATCAACGATTGAATTACCTGTATTCATATATCGTCCTCCTCCTTTTTTTGGGGACTCCCCAAAATTGGGGAGTCATAATAATCGATTGATTTATCCGATAATATATACTTTCTCTGACTTTATTAATTCTAGCAGCTGCTCCTGTAAATACTCCTTAATATTGTTCATCGCTTCCAACTTCCATGTGCCGCCATCTGCTTCAAATAGTGCACACGTTGGACCACTTTGCATACGGAAGACAAAAGCACTCTCTGGCTGTGATACTTCGACAAACGTTCGATACGGTGCTAATTTAACAGGATTAGGAACTTTGGCTTTCCCGACACTAGCTACACCCGTTTTAGCAATGACAGATTGACTTGTCCCATCGTCTCCTATGGTTTGGACAGCTTCTTCTTGAATACTTCCAACGACTTGCAGCATAATATCCCGATCTTCGTTTTTCACAAATGTAGACTGTAATTTGATATTTATTGTTTCCGTATCATAAAATCGATCAAAGCGAAACTCAGGTACCCATGCTTCAGCTGTAATCCAATGATTACGTCTCATATCGTCATTCACCATTGAAAAACACGAAACCTCTACCGGACTATTAACGTGAATCATTACTTTTTCGTTAGTATCAAAATTTGATTCAATGTAGTCAACGAGTCCAGAAAGGCTACTAACGCTCAATTTATTTGGTACAGGTTGTTTTAATAGGTGTAACTCCTTGTCCGAGTATGCTTGTCCATTTTCATTATGAATCTCCGCTTTACCCATACCAACGATGTACTCTAGTGCTTGTTTAATCATTATTTATTCCCCTTTCGCTATCTCTTTTTTGGATTTAAAATCATAAATCTTATCACCAGTATCGTTATAAACGCCATCTTCTTCTAAGTACGTTTGACCAGGTACTCCACTCTTTAACTCAGCACCCGTAAGTTGGCCATTCTTGTCATAATCAATAAGAACTTTTGCTGGTACTTCTCTGGCAGAAACTAACTTAGAACTAGCTTCAATAAGAGCATTAGCGAGGTTACGTTCGTCATCTGCTGAAAATTTCACTTTTACCGTGAGTGTCCTCACCTTGCCTGGATCTGTGTTGGGATCTGCAATGTTTTGCAATATCTTTATTAATTCTTCATTAAACCTTTCCGCTAAAGCACCACTTGCAAATGTATTTAATTCAACTATCTTTGTTGACATGTTAAATCCTCCTCTTAATAAAATATGTTACTTAAAATTCACCTCCTACAAGGAATCATTTAATTTCAAAGGTTTCCATGAGTGGATAAAAACCTTAGCAGATTCATAATCTTTTAAACGAATGTCTCGATATGACTGTATGCTGAATTTCACTTTCAAATCTTGATACAATTTCGAATAGTACTTTCTTCTAGCAGCATCTTTTACTTCTGGAAACAACGAATGAATTTGGTTTTGAACAATAGATTGAATGTATCTTTGTTGAGCTGAGCGAATTGTAATTTGATTCTCATAAGACTCGATCAAGTGACTCACATTATCCGAACCAACCATCTTATCTCGACTCTCCATATTTGAGCGAGTCCCTTTAAAATCATTGATAAATCGCTCTTTAAATTCAATTGCCTTCTCCCCTGTATATCCCATTGCCACCATTGAAAAGCCTTCATATGTCAAGATAAACATTGGCATTGTTCTTCCTTGTTTATTCTGATATTTGGACTCTCCAAAATTGGTGAGTCCAAACTTTTCAGAACATCTTATATTACGAATGTCTCTCAAAACCTTGTCATGACGTTTTTCAAAAGCAGCTGCAAGTGTAATTGAGTCCGTTACAACCTGGTCGCCTTTTGTGTATACAAGCTCTTTTACGGTCATTACTTATACCTCCCTTCGCATATCATGAACCTATCTTGAAATCTGACGAACCGGACTTCTGGATAGCTTCTATTTAGGTATGCAGATATTTTTTCTTTATCTGGAACATCATTTGTATAACACCATTCAGGGATTAATATTTTCCTAGGCTGTTTAAGGTTATCCATTTTGTTTTCCTCTCTATTTTCCTACTTCCTTCCGGGTGCCAGCTGCACCGATGAATCCACTCCACGATAATGAAGGGGAGAAACATATTTATCGTGGTATAAACTCATCGGCAAAGCCGAGAAAATGCTCGCTATTGCCTTTTAATTTAAAGGAATGTATAATTAAATATAGGTTATAAATTTTGTTTTTCTTTCTAACTGCTCGCTCTGCTAAGCGGTCAGTTTTTTCTTTTTTAATGGATGATGTTTCATTTGGTGATTGATTCTCTCAAAATCGATCACATGAGCAAGATTAATTAATGTCTGCCTCGTTTTTCTCATTCCGTTTTTCCCATACTTCTCAAATAATTCGATACTAATTTTCTTTAAAGCCTTCGAGATCATCATCATTTCCATAGAATCCAACTCAGTGTATTTTCTAGAATGAACTACTTTTGAAAATCCGATATCAAACATATCTTTTTCCTGACTCTCTAAATTCTCTCTGAATGTAATACTCGTATTAATAATGAAATGTACTTCTTGATCTGACATCTTAAGTAATGGCGTTGCTTTCATTTAAATGCCTCCTAATGGCGCGAAATTAATAAAATATATTGCTAGAGATATTAAGAAAAAAGCTCCTGTTACACTACCAATTGCGTCTTTAATGTCATCTGTCATTGTCATCCCCCCCTAACTTCCAAACAGTCTAGCAATAGCTTCTAGAGACTGTGTAATCGTAATGGGATCAACGCCACAAAGGGTTGCTATCATGATATCCTTCGCATTCGTAATGTTTGCCCATTGTATAAAGGTTGGAATGTCTATCTTCTGGTGATTGTTTTCTAGTTTACTGATACAGCTGTTAGTCATGTGAAGTTCGTATGCTAGTTCCTCTTGAGTGAATCCTCCACGTTTCCGAGCCGCTCTTAATACAGCTCCAACGTTCACATAGTTCACCACCTTTCTAATATGGAAAGTTTTCTAATTTAGAAAAGACTTGCCAAGTCAATTTATTTACACTAAAGGTAGTTGTTAAGCTAAATTCAACTTTCAATACTGTCCTTTGAAAAATATATATCTATAAATCTATGTGGCGAATGAATTAAAAACTATCGAAATATGTTGTTCACTTACAGAATTACTACGAATATTACATATAACTCCAACATATTCTGCAATTTTGGGTAAAAAGAGAAACAAGCGATTAAGCTTGCTGTTCAAGTGGTGATTCAAATTTAGCAAGGATTCCTTCTGCTATTTTTTTACCATTCATATGATCCAACTCAGCGTAGTTAACTCTAATATTTAAAATAAGTAGGGCAATCTCTATGCCGTGAAGTTCGCTGTTGAAACCATCCGCTAATTCTTTAGCTGATGTGCTGTATTTAAACCTCCTGGTAAGATGCTTTAAATTCCAATAAACGGCTTTGTCTAAAGCTTCGTACAATCTTGATATAAAGCGTTTTTGCTCATGCTCTGTTAACCGATCGACATCACCTGTTAATTTAAAATCGCTTATCCTAAGCATTTTTGAGGTCCTCCTCTCTTTCTCGCGCTATGTTTTTTAACGACTCGCAGGTACTCAAGAAAACAACAAGCCTGCGCTTCACTTCTTCTGAAGGTTCTTTTTTCTGATCAACCATGCTTATATCTCCTTTCATTAAATTTGATAAGTTGTGTAACCTGTGAAAGTTAAGCTAATTTACTTCTTTGCTATTTTAGCAAAGTTTTGTTCAAAAAAAGTTCGTTAATCTCACACTTCAAAATTTTTGCAATTGATGGCAATTGATTTGCTTTAAACAAATATTCACCTTTTTCATATTTCATATATGTTGAAGCGTTTTTAAACCCTAATAAAACAGCCATTTCCTGAAGATTAATGTTTAGATCTTTACGACGCTGTTTAATATACTCAAGATTAATTTTTTCCATTTGGCTCTCCTTCCTTTGCTGTATTAGCAATTATCTTACCCTTATAATACTTTTCTATTTCAGCAAAGTCAATGATAAATTTGCTATTTCAACAAATGTATTTTTCTGTAATGGAAAAAGTGATAAAATTAATTCAGTTAATACAGAAAGCGGTGAGGTTATGTCCTTTACTGGTCAAAGAATTAAATCACTTAGAGATAAGAAAGATTGGTCTCAATTATTTCTAGCGGAGAAAGTAGGTATTAACAATAGTGTCCTTTCCAGGATCGAATCAGGGAAAAGGCCAGTAGAAGATCATGAGATAAATAAATTTGCTGACGTTTTTGAGGTAACTACCGATTATCTTATGGGAAGAACTGATAAACCTACATATGAACCAGAGCGTCAATTAGATGAGAATCTGTTCTTTTATGATAAGGGGAACATTACTGAAGAAGAAATGGAAGAGTTGAAGAAGCACTTGGAGTTTTTAAGATATAAGGCAGCTCAAGAAAATAAAAAAAAGTAATATAAATAACCACCAGATATAACGCCTTTATATTCTAATTTATTTTTAAACAACCAGACACGCACAAGCTTATTTGTGTGTTTTTATTTTAATAGGAGAAAGGGATCAATATGTTTCATCTTGACATTAAAAATACAAGTAATAATACCACAAAAATCTAGTTACTAAAGGAGAAATATATATGGATCAAGAATTAGTAGATAAATTGAACCAAAACCTTATTTCATTAGATAAAGAGATTACTGGGCATAATGAATACAAACATTATATTGAAAAAGCGGTTAACAATTTCATTGAGGATAATTCAAATGAATTTGATATTTCTTTTTTAGGGAATGATATATATACCCAAGCAATAGAAGCTTTTCTTATAATCAATCCTGAAGATAACAGTCTGCCTTTTTATGAATTACAGTTAGAAAATAAATTATTTTTCCGAGCAATTAAGTCATTGTACAGTGAAGGTTTTTCAAATAGTTATTTTAGAAATTCTTTCTCTCCTTTCATGTTAGTAGGAACCGATGCTAATCTGAAAGGGAACAGCCTATATATAAATTTATTAAGAGCAGACGATCATTCATTCGTTGCACAATACGACTATACAAGCCTGGAAGTTTTTATGAAAGCCGGTTTAAAGGGGTACGAATTGATTACCAAAGAGAATTCAGATGAAGATGAGAAAGAAAACATTAAAGAATCTCTTCGTGAATTCCAGGTTAAAATTGATGAAATATTAAAAGATAATATAGAAAGTACTGAAACAAATGAGTGAGGTAAAAAAATATAATTATGATACTAGAAATATAATCGACTTATCTGATAAAATTAAGCAAAAGGCCCATAAGCCTAGGCATAGTTCTTATACTCGTGATTTTCAAATTAAAGATATTAGATTCAAAAATGTTTCTTTTAAATATGCTAATGATAGTATACCCTTATACATTCCAAATATTGATATACCTAGATTAAATATAAAAGAAGAAATTCTTAAAGAGTTCCAGATTTCCAAATCCGTCACATCTGCTAGTAATGAAGATGGCAAATATGACAATAGAAATAAAAGAAGGAATGAGGAGTCAGAGATGACTAGTAATGACGATATCAAACCAAGAATGGACTATTTAGAAAAACGTCAAGATGAACACAGAGATGATCAAAGACGTTCTGAAGACCGAATTGAAAAAAAACTAGACGATGTAATTCTGCGAGTTGATAAGGCAGTTGATACCATGATTGCTACTACACAAGCTAGTGAAAAACGAGTTAATGAAGCTATAACTAAGGCTCTTGATTCTAATAAACAAATTGAAGATAGAATTGATAAAAAAGTTGATAACATGGAAAATAAAGTTGAGTCAACTTTTAAGTGGACAGTTGGTTTAGTTATTACTGCTATAATTGGTATCTCTGCAATGGTTCTTGCAACTTTGCTAAATTAATTTACATTTGGCCTAATTTATTAGGCTATTTTTTATAAAGACATATAGAACAAACGTTCCTATAGAATGAGAGGTGATCTGATGAAGTACCATCCAACTCCGTTAGAGAAATGGATAACTAATTTTTATAGAAATATTGGTTTTGTTTCACCCGATGATATTGATGAAGAGATTATCACGTTTCATTTAAATATTTTCCTTTTCATAAAGCCTTTAAAGTCCAATTCTTATGAAAGTGGAAATTTTAAATCTATAACGTTAGACGGTCGATTAAATTCCGAGTTGCAAAGAGAAGTGTTCTTTCACGAGCTCGCTCACATACTTCGTCACTCTGGATGGCAATTAGGAATAATGCCAGAGGCTTTTAGACAACTTCAAGAATGGGATGCTAATCGGTTTATTGGGTATGCTGCTATTCCTTTCCACATGCTTCGTCACATCGATTTAAGACAGGAGTATATCATTCCTTATTTAGCAGAAACTTTTAAAGTAACTCCCCAGATTTGTGAACTTAGGTTAATGAAAATTTATGAACAAGCGAAAGCGGGGTCTTACAAATGAGAGTAGCAATCTATATTCGAGTATCTACGAACGAACAAGTGCAAGAGGGTTATTCCATCAAGGCTCAGAGGATGAAGCTAGAAGCCTATGCAGTGTCACAGGGATGGGACATTGTACAGTATTATGTGGATGAAGGATTAAGTGCGAAGGATATGAACCGAGTAGAATTAAAAAGGATGCTAGGATCATTAGATAAAGACGTCTTTGATTGTGTCCTGGTCTATCGATTAGATCGACTTACCCGATCTGTCCTTGATCTATATGAGATGATTAAGTTGTTTGAAAAGCATGACGTCAAGTTTAAATCCGCTACAGAGGTCTACGATACAACCACTGCTACCGGACGTCTATTCGTCACATTAATTGCTAGCCTTGCTCAGTGGGAAAGGGAAAACACCGGGGAAAGGATTAGTTTCGGGATGGAACAAAAAGCAAGAGAGGGTAAATGGGTAAGTAATACACCCCCTTATGGTTATAATAAATCAGGTCTGGACAGGCTAGAGATAAACCCTATTGAAGCAAAGATTATTAAAGAAATGTATACTTTGTACACTTCTGGTCAAAGTATCTTCGGAATCGCCAAAAATTTAAACCAAAGAAAAGTAAAGTCAAAGCGTGACTATAGTTGGAGGCAGGGGCCCGTTAGATACATTTTAAATAATCCCGTTTATACAGGGACTATTAGATATAACTATAGAAAGAATAAAGAGAACTATTTTGAAATTGAAAATGCGGTTCCCGCTATTATTGAAAAAGATACTTTTAACCTGGTGCAAGAAATCATGAAAAAAAGAAGTGGATTTCACCCCCGGTCAGCTACCAGCTCCTATCCATTTAGTAAAATTGCAAAGTGCGCGCGTTGCGGTAAAAGTTTATCGGGAAGACAATCAAAGATTACAAGAAATGAAAAGTCTTACACTTCTTATTCTTACTATTGTCAGAATCGTCTTCTTGGTTTATGTGATCTCCCTAATGTCTCTGAAAACTATTTAGATTATCAGTTTCAAAAACATCTTAGTGGTTGGGATCTAACTGAACATGGTGACGCGATCGTAAATGAATCCCTAATCGAATCTGAAAAATTAAAAGATGAATACGAGAAAGAATTAAGTGAAATTGAAAAGAGACGATCCAAATGGCAATATGCTTGGGCGAATGAAAAAATCTCTGACGAAGATTTCCATCAAAGGTCTAGAGAGGAATTAGATCGCGAGAAAAAAATTAAGTTGGAATTAGAAGCTCTTTACTTAGACTCTGATAAATCTACTTCCATTTCCTCCGAGGAGTTAAAAGATATTTCTTCTTCGTGGGGACGCCTTACTCAGGCAGAAAAGAAACAGTTCATACAGTTGTCCGTTAAAGAAATAATTATAAATAAAACGAACCAAAAAAGATCCAAGGATTCCATTATCATTGAGGATATTACCTTTAATTAGGGATGTATGTGCCTATTACATTGACTGGATGACCAGAAAGTGACGCCCGTATCGCCATTTTTGCCGTTTCGGGATCTCTAATCTCACCTAACATAATTAAATCGGGGTCATGTCTTAACAGGCTTTTTAATCCACTGGCATATGTTATTCCTGCCTTTTCATTAATCTCCATTTGCAAAAAATTAGTTTGTTTCTGCTCTACCGGATCTTCAAGCGTAATAATATTTTCATGGGATTCTTTGACTCTTTTTGTGAGCAATGAATATAGAGTGGTTGTTTTTCCAGCCCCGGTAGGACCACAAAGGATAATTAATCCTTGTTTTACTTTTATTAATTCTAGTAGCTCTTTCGTTTGAGTTGGAAATAAGGATAATTGAAGTATTTCTTTTTCACTTTCAAGGGGGAACAAGCGGATAACCAAACTTTCCATAGCGGAGGATGGAAATGTTGAGAGTCTCATAAATACCTTTTGATTGTTAACGATTAACTCTAATCCTTGATTTTGGGGTCGACGTCTCTCACCAATATCCATCCCGGATACAAATTTCAAATGTGAGATCATTCTTTTCATAAATATTTCTGGCATTATTTCCATATCCACTAATCGCCCATCTACTCGAAATCGTAACATTCCTCCTAGTTTATCGGGGACTACATGAATGTCTGAAGCACCATATTGAAGCGCTCGCTCGACAATCTTTCTTGTTTTCTGTTCAATATCCATCAGTTCTTACCACATCCTTTTTAAGTTTTCTGAGAAAAACGGCATAGCCGTCTTTTGTTAAATACAGCGTCAGCTTCCGCCGCCATCTTTTAAGTATCAGGGGTGGGTTTCCCTTGATACGCGCGGCGTGAAGGTAGCTGCTAATTTTATAAATTCTTAACCCTGTAAAACATACATTCGACACAAAATGATTAATTCCTTCTTTATTATTAAATAAATTTTTTAAGATAAACTAATCTTTATATTTAATTAGTTACTTTGTTATCCTCGTAGGTTGTTTAGAAGAATTCCTCTACCATACGGCAGATTTTCCAAACAAACAACAATCTCTAAAAACCGAAAAATTATAAATTCTAGTATAAAAAAAAGATGTACCAATTTGGTCATAAGTGACCATTTGGTACATCTTTTTAATTATTATAGATCTTTATTTTCATTTTCTTTAAGTTCATTAACATCATTTTGAATTCGCTCTTTTGTATCTTCAATTTCTTTTACAACTTGATCTGCTAATTTTTTACCTTCAGTTTTTTCTGTTTCCATAATCTCTCTTACATCCGATGCTAAATCGTCACCCATATCACTAGCTTTCTCTGTAACACTAGTTGTTTTGTCAGCAACTCTTTCCCAAGAATCTTTTGCTAACTTAGAAATATTATCTGACTTTTCTTTAGCAAGTTGTGTCCACTCATCGGATTTCTCTTTAGCAAATTGACTATATTCGGTACCTTTTTCCTTAGCTGCAGTTGAAAACTCTACTGTTAAATCCTTAGCAACTGTTGCTTTATCATTAATATCCGACCGTAATTCACTTCCGGATTTGGGAGCTAAAAGCATTGCAGCTGAAGCCCCAACAATACCTCCAATAATAGCACCTATTGCAAAATCTTTTGTATCCATCTTACTCATAATCATCTTCCTCCCTTAGTTTATATTATGTAATGATTCTAGGCTATATATCTTATTCCTTCTTTTAGAAGGAAATAAACCTCTAATTTCATACCACTAAATTCCTATGCTCTTCCTTAATCAAAAAAAGACAGTCAAAAAACTTTACTAAATTAGTCACATCTTTATCTATAATGACCATTATAATATACTCCTCTGTATTATAATATACTTAGACGAAAGTTTAAATGAAGTGAGGAGTGAATTTGTAATGGTTGAGCAAACTCTCAAAATTACTGGCGTCCTTTCAGATCCAACTAGATTTTCAATTTATCAGTTTATCGCTCGTCAGCATCGTGAAGTCACTGTCCAGGAAATTGCTGAAAGTTTTCATATCCATCCAAATGTTGCCCGTCTTCACTTAACCAAACTAGAAGACGTTAACATGCTAGTATCTTGCACGAAAAAAACTGGCGAAAGTGGTCGTCCAAGCCGTTCTTATCAACTTTCTGATGAACTAGTCAGTCTACAATTTCCTTACAGAGATTATCAACGCTTAGTGAAATTGCTATCAATTCTTTGTCTTCTCTAGGTGAAGCAGGAGAGAAGGCATTGGTAGACACAGGTCACCGTTTTGGATTTGAAGTTGCACGTGACTTTGTTTTGAGTTTCGATGAAAATATAGATCTAATGAATACCACAAAAAAAATTAATTTCATTGAAAACATTGCCCTAAATCAAGGCTTGAATCCAGAAATTCATTTTAATGAAGACACGAGTGAACTGGTTTTCCGGATTTTTAATTGTACTTTTAAGGAGCTAGCGCCTAAAAATAATGCAGTATGCCAAATGCACCATGCACTTATCTATGGTATATTCAGTTATTTTTTCGCAGATATTCACATTACTGAAAAATCAACTATGCTTGAGAAAAACCAAAAGGCATGTGCGTATACAACTATCATTTTAGACAAACAATAAGATTATTATAACGTAAATGTAACTATATATTAAAAGGTTCCCTAAAATTGATTCCTATAGATTGTTTACAAAAAACGATGTTCGATTTATAATAGGGTGAACCTACATACGTTCATAATAGTTCTATTTGACATAAGGAGGGATAAGTCTTGGATCGCATGTTTAGAGTTTTAGGTTTTTGGACTGGTATTTTCGCTGTGCTTTTCATGGTTGGAGATATGCATTCAGCCGCCATTTTATTTTTTGCACAGACAGGCATATTTGTTGCAGTTAGTTATTTAAAGTTAACAGAAAGAGTTTATGTTTACATCTTCGGTGCGTACTTAACAGTATTTTTTGTCGGTTTTACTTATTACACAACGTTCATTATGCAACCTTCATTTGGACATTAAGACTTCCTGAACCTCGTCGGATGACCCGAACGGGGTTTTATTTTATAAGAATCTTGTTTTATTCAAAGCATAATCGAGCTGTTTCTCCAATCCTTTCTCTTGAATATTTACCTGAAAAGCTGCACTAATCCCTCCAGGGTGGACAAATGCTTGAATAGCTTGATTTCTTTTAAATTGATCTGAAAATGGATTTAATGTTCCATCAGCTGAGGTTTCTAGCAAAGAAAAAAGGCCTGCTTTAACTAGAAACTTATCTTGTCTCACATGCATCACTTCGGTTAATCCCACCTCCTTAGTAATCAGTCGGAAAGCATCCCACTGAACATGAGAAGTGATATCCATTTCACCCGGATTTTCCAAAGGGTTCCGGACCATCTTATGTTGTTTATACCCCCTGATAGAACCATCCTTTCTTTCGGGAAACAGTAATTCCCTGTTCTCATATCCATAATCCACTGTAAAAATTACTCCTTTGTGGAGCCAACTAGCTATTTTTTCTATCCACGTTTTCATCTCCAGATTTATTTCCGTCCGGTAGTATTCAGGCAGTTTTGGGCCGTATCTATCTATCCAATGAAGTATTTGTGGATTTTCACAAATTATTTCCTTCTCTACAAGCGCTCTATCTTCATTTAATTCAACTTGAATCTCATACAAGGATTGTCTTGTTTGCTTAATCAAATGAATAGGCATGGCATCAAGAAACTCATTAGAGAAAATAATCCCTTGGAAACTAGTAAACTCACTCAGCATCTGTTCCATCGAGGCGAATATTTTCACGCTATCCGGGAATTGTGCTAATTGTTGTCTTAAAATTTCACGATGATAACTACTAGATTCAACGATTAGATAAGTAACATCTTCTAGGGAGTTATCCTTAATATAAGTTAATGTACTGCGAGCAAAGGAACCGTCTCCGGCTCCGAACTCACAAATGGCTAAAGGCAGTTTTTCTTTTTCCACTATGTCCAGAAATGTCATTGCAAATGATTGAGAAAAAACTGGATGCACATGATTACTTGTATAAAAGTCTCCATATTTCCCTAGTTTAATTCTATTATTCGAATAATATCCCACGTCTTGATCGTAAAGTGCTACGCTCATAAATTTAGCATAGGTCCATGGAGGCGACGAAAAACTTTCTAACTTCTGTATGAATTTAGTCATTTAAAAGCCCCCTACTACATTATTTAGCCTTGATATGGTATTGAAGCTTTAAATGAAAAACAAGTTTTTTAAGTCTTATGATCAGTCGGTTCCGCTTTTCTACCTACCAACCGAATCCATTAATAAAAGGGTTTGTTTCTTTTTCTTCAGTAATTGTTGTTTCGGGACCATGCCCGTTTGCTACGATTGTATCGTCAGGTAGTGTTAGCATTTTGTCGTGAATAGTTTCCATCAACACATCATGACTCCCTCCTGGAAGATCGGTTCTGCCAACACCTCCACGGAACAATACGTCCCCTGAAAAAATTATCTTTTCCTTTGGAAAGTAAAAAGAAACACTTCCAGGAGAGTGACCTGGAGTTTCCAAAAGTTCACACTTAAAACTGCCAACCTCTAATATACCTTGTTTCATAAATGTTTTTTCAGCTTTATTGGCGACTACTGACTCTATTCCCTGAAACAATCCCGATCCATTAAGTTCAGGTTGTGAAAGCCACTCTTTTTCTTTCTCATGAACGTATACAGGGCATTTATATTTCTTACGTACTGCTTCTACTCCTCCAATATGATCAAAATGAGCATGAGTTAACAATATCGCTAGGATAGTTAAGTCTTCCTCTGCCAGCAATGTGAATAACTTGTCCTCATCCCCACCTGGATCAATCATTAAAGCTTCCTTAGATTCATTGTAAATGACAAAGCCATTTGTTTGTAAAGGTCCTAATGAGATACGTTTCCAGTTCATGTATTATTTCCCCTTCCAATATTATATCTCTTATTGTACTACGTTATTATATCCGTTTAAAAGCAGTCTTCCGAAAGGGTAGAACTAAAGAATTAAAAGTAGTCGTCTTACTTTTACGATCCCCTCAATTTTATCAATGTATTTCTTTCATATACTCGACAAATTCATAAAAAAAAAGTAAAATATAAGTGAACTTATGTTTGTGAAGCGAAGAATAGGTAACAGGATAAAATGGATCAATTCTACATAAGATATTCCATATTTATTACGTTAAAGGAGGAAAAAAAGATGGTATTAGGAATTATCACTCTTTTAGTTGCGATATTTTCTTTATTGGGATTAATAAGCCAATTAAAAGTTAAAAACTTTTTCGGTGTCGGATTTGCAGCAATTTCATTCGCTGTTTTTGGTTGGTTCTCTGTTCGAACACTCATTTCAGTGATTATCGGTAGTGGCGGAACAGTTTAATCCGAAACATATACTCAAAAACCGAGCATTCGGGCATTTGCCAGAAGCTCGGTTTTTATTTATTGCCTCGCGGAAAGCGTCCTTCTCGAGCAGATTCGAGTTTAAAACAAAGCAATCTATTTTTAAAAAGAATTTCTACGTTCTAAATACTCCTTTATTCCTCTCTTTTTTCATTAACCGAAGCTATTTTACCTTGCATAGAGGAAGGTTTATCTCGTCTTTCGTCTATCCTTATATTCACCGCAACTCGTTGATGCCCCATGCTAAAAGGAACCTCTTGAATTTCTTGCAAAATCTGAAATATATCCTTCGTCTCCCCTTCAATAATTGTACTCATCGAAGTTAATTCATATTTAATAGGTAAAGACGTCTCTTCTAACAGTTGCTGAATCTTAGCAACAACATCTGACATACTTGTTGATTTTGAGCCCAAAGGCATAATCGTCACATCTGCAATAGCCATTTTCTTATCTCCTTTCTTCATTTTCCTTAGTCGTAATTTTCCAGGGAATTCTTTCATAGCTAATCTTCGATAAGAGCGTATCGCGGTTTTTACGTGCTTTTCTTCTGGTTGTTCCGTTGTAATATTTCTTTGAAGCCAATAGGACATTTTTAGAAAGAATCGATGTACTTTCGTTTCCCTTGTCCTATTAAGCCAGTATGTTGCGAACGGAAACACGAAAAGAGCCAAGACCGTTCCCCATTGCAAAACGTCAGGAACGCTAATAAGCCTTAATCCTACGGTTAAACAAGGGACTAGAAGGAAGAAAAGTAAAATACCATTAGTAGAGCAAAATCTATTCGTAATTGTTTCCTCAGTAATTTCTTTTCGTTTTCTTACCGAAATAACACCATTATAGCTAAACACTTTGTGTTCAGCTCCATGATATTTTTTCAATTCTTTAGGAAACCAAAAATGTGTTCCTAATAAAAAATAGATTAAACTATAGACTGGTAAACCATATACTCTCTCCATTTCAAATGCATTCATTACATAAGGTAGAATAATTAAAAGTCCCCACAAAAAGAAACATATATGATACCAAACTGGCATTGCTTTAAAGACCAACCAACTAATGTACAACATATTTTTAGGCGAAGCCGGTTTTATCCATGTTACTATTTTTTCTTTATGATCATACGAACAAGCAATATATTTATTTCCAATAAATATTATTCCTTTTTGAAACGACAGTCCCTTAACCATTTAAAAATGAGACTCCCTTCGTAAAGCCACATTTTATAAATTACCTATTACCGACCAGTAGCTTTGTATTTGCTCATCTATAAAACGATCTTCCATGTTTTTGCCATTATCTTCGTTAATCGTATGTTCCTCCCATGTATGGTAGTACCTCCACCGTAACTCAGTTGCTACACTTACATATTCAGGGAAGTGTAAAGTAACTTGCCCGGACGGACCTAAAATTTGTTCGTCTTGCATTTCATTTGGAATGGGTATAACAATTCCTTTATCAGATAAAAAAAACTCGGTACTTTCGTAAACAATTTGATTACCTTGCCATAAACTAACTTCAATTCTTTCTATGACAGAGTTCAAGTTTTTTTCTCCTTCACTTAAAAACAATTCAATATAATCGTTTCCTTGAATTCCTTCTTCAGGAAAGTCTCCCCATTGCCAGTTAACCTCAACTGTATTTTCATTCATTTCAGTTGCTGTTATAGTGATTAATTGTTGTAAATCTTCATTTGTAATACTTTCCTTTTGAGAAATGCTCATATAACCAAACAAAAAAAGACCAATCATCACGACAACAGGCAGGATAATTACAATTGCATTCCCTTTCATGTTTAAACTTCCTTTCTTGATCTCCTAAAATGATAAGTTACGTAAGAGTTATTTAACACTTAAGAATAACGCATAGCGTTTTTATTGTACGTAAATCTATTATAAATCCCCTCATCTGTCTAAGCAACTTCACGAAGTAGAGTATTCATTTAATTTTGATCTCACTTGCATATAATACTTTAAAATTCTTAACTCTCAAGTTAAAAAAGGTTGTGATACAAAGTGATTTTTAACTTTGTATCACAACCTCTTAATCAACCATTAACGAACTAATAGTTAGATGTTCTAAAGTTATTAATAATAAGATTTATATACTAATTTCGTGAGCACTTTTTTGTTTCGCAAGCCATGCCGCTCCAATTACTCCTGCATCATTTCCGAGCGTTGCAATCTTTATTGTGGTAGATTTTGCGATAAGTGGAATCGCATATTTATCAAAGGACTGCCTTATGTAATTAACTAATAGTGTACCGGCTCTCGATACACCTCCACCAATCACAATTATTTCCGGATTAAGAGCATTTGCTAAATTAGCCATTGCAAACCCTAAATGTTCTGTCGAATCCCTCACGATACTTAGTGACAGCTCATCACCTTGATTTGCTCCATCAAACACATCTTTTGCAGAGACGTTTCTATGTTCATCTAAGATACGTTTTAAATATCCTTGAGGGTTTGTATGCACTGATTCCATTGCCAGCCTCGCAATACCTGTCGCAGAAGCGACCGTTTCCAGACAACCTGTTTTTCCACAATTGCAAGAAGCCCCGCCACTTTTTACTGAAGTGATATGACCAATCTCTCCAGCCATTCCTATTTCTCCATGAACAATCTCTCCGCCAGCAATAACGCCGCCTCCTACTCCTGTCCCGAGTGTAATTGCTAACAGATTATCTGCTCCGTTTCCAGCACCTTTCCACTTTTCCCCGGCGGCTGCGACATTCGCATCATTATCTATCACTGCTGGTAGTTGCAAACGATCTTCTAATTCCTTTTGAATAGGATAATTCTTCCATCCCAAGTTGACCGCCTCAATGATAACTCCATTTTCTACATCTATATAACCTGGCGCACCAACGCCAACAGCAAGAAGTTGACTTTTCTTAAATCCAAATTCCTTGGCCTGAGTTAAAATTGATTCAGAGACATCACGTAAAATATATTTCCCTGCCTCTTCACGAGCTGTTTTTATCTCCCACTTATGTTGAATTGTCCCTATTTCATCAATAAATGCCAACTTAACTGTTGTTCCACCAATGTCTACTCCCACGAATACATTTTTATTCATTTCAATCATCCTTTTTAACATTTTTACAAAGATAGTTCTTATTTATCGGACTATAAAAAAAGAAGTTGGCCAGGAGACCTTAATGTCTTTCTTTTCGAATAACTAATAAAGCCTTTATAAAGAAATCTTTCTCTATCATCCCAAGTCTGTTTAATTCTTTTATTTCTTCTTCCATTAAATCTAAATCTGCTTGGCGGTCTCCTGTGTAAATAAACGTCTGATACGTCTTCAAAAACTGCAGTAACTCAAAGTAGGTCATTACAAGATCTCCTTTTACCATGTCCAAACGTTATTTTCACTTTTCTTATTATACCAGTTTTAGAAATGCAAGGACGATAAAAAGAAAAATAGGAACGAAATGAATCAGTTTTAGAAAACGAAAATGAATGAGTAATTTATTCATAAGGATAAATCCAGCAAACATGCCTCCTGCAGCCCATGGAATAACCAATAACAAAAACCATGCTGAAAAGCCATATGCAGCAAATTCAATCCCTAAAAGAAGATAAAAAAGAGAAATGATAATCCAGTGTTGGTGTCCTTGGTAAGGAAAATAACCAAAGGATGGGTGATACGCCTTAAAGAAATAGACAATAACCAATAATACAAATAAAAACAAACTGATTTTCATAAAGAAAATTGGTAACCAGTAAAAAAACGCTGCTCCAATAATAATTCCAATTATTAAAGGTAAAATAGTAATAGTCAAAAGAAAAATATAAATAAAAGGAAAGGAAAGTCTTGCGTTTAAAGCAGGCATCGTCCCGATTGATAGCCCTGCAAGAAAAATACCTGTCATTACAATTAAAAAATTCATCATTCTGTAACACCTCCTCTGGAAAGGATATGAAAAGAAGATGAATTTAAGGACAAACAATTGAGTTGTTGAACAACCTTTCCGTTGGTATACTTACAACGACAGTAAATTAATTTTTTGTGATGATTTCTGACAGAAAGAGGGAAATAGAATGGCTAATGATAAATTAGATGAAATTTTAAAACAAGGTATTTACGGGAAACCTGAAATTCGACCCGAGGAACGCAAACTATTTCTAACTACAATTGCAGAAAGAATTTATCTTTATTTAACACATTCACAAGTGAGACATCAGGGATTCTATCCAGAAGCTGAAAAGATAATGAAAGAGAAAAAGAATGCTCATTTATATTTAAATGGTCGGTTGAGTTACCAGTTTTACAGTAATTATATTCAATTGGCAAATAAACACTCTATTCCTTTCACCATTATCAATGACGGTCACGATACACCAGTAGGAATTGTTCTAGCAGCTGATCATGCGATAAATCAAGAAAGTAATATGTTTATTGACGACGAGTTGTATCAAGATGATATGAAATAAGATCGGGCATTCGCCCGATCTTATTTTTTCTTTCTATTCTATCTATCAGGATCTGCTGGATGAATGGCTCTAGGTCGTCTATTCTTAAGTGGCATTGGTGCACGAAGTATAACGTCTCTGGCTCCCTTCCACTGAAAGGGAATAAATGGCCAAAAATAAGGCGTCTCAAATACACGCATTGATGTTAACAAGATCAAAAGCATGGCAATCCCAAATACAAATCCAGGAACATTAAAGACAGACACAATAATCAATAGCAATACTCGTACTAAGCGATTCGCCAATCCCATTTCATAACTTGGCGTTGCAAAAGATCCTATAACGGCTACCGCTAAATATAAGACTACTTCATATGAAAACAGCCCAACCTCTATAGCAACCTCTCCAATTAGTATTGCTGCAACTAGTCCAAGCGCTGTTGCCAGGGCTGAAGGGGTGTGTATGGCAGCCATTCTTAACATTTCAATTCCCGCTTCTGCTATCAAAAACTGGATGATTAAAGGTAACCTTCCAGCATCCTCTATTCCGATGTAGTCCAGTTGTGCAGGAAGAAGGTCGGGATTTTTAGCTAATAAAAACCATAACGGCAGCAGGAAAATAGAAACCCACACCGCCAGAAACCTTACTAGCCTTAACGCACTTCCTATTACCGGCTTTTGTCGGTACTCTTCAGCATGCTGCAGGTGATGCCAGTATGTGGTTGGCGTTATAATCACACTAGGTGAGCCATCTACAACGATAAGTACATGGCCTTCAAACAGATGACTCGCTGCAACATCCGGCCTTTCCGTATAACGTACAAGGGGATATGGATTCATGTGCTGCCCAAAGATAAACTCCTCTAACGTTTTGTCCCCCATTGGTAAGCCATCGGTCTCTATTTTTTCCAAGGCAGTGCGTATGTATTTAACAAGTTTCGCATCCGCCAGGTCTTCCATATAAGTGATACACATATCTGTATGCGATCTGACACCTACACGTATATATTCATTGCGTAAGGATTTATCTCTAACTCTTCTTCTAATAAGACCCGTATTAAAAACAACCGTTTCAACGAATCCATCTCGCGCCCCTCGAATCACTTGCTCCGTGTCAGGCTCTTCTGGTCCTCTAATAGGATATTCCCTTGTATCTATTAAGATTACTTCACTAAACCCGTCTACAACCAAAGCTGCTGGACCTGCAAGTACTTGAATGACAATTTCATTCAAATCTGTTTCTGTGTCCAATTCAATATAGGGAATTTTCGCCTTCACCAAAGTTTTTACGACATCGCCTGTAAGATCTTCCGCTTTTAATCTACTCAATTCACGCTGAATTTGAGTTAATGACATATCCTTAGCAAAAGCATCTACTACAAAAATCGCCATACGTAATCCATGAAATTCAAGTTCCAGAAGAATTAAATCAAAACTTTTATCAACCGCAAGCTGTTCTTTTAAATAAGCAACGTTCTTATCATAACTGCGAAAAGCTAGTTTTTTATCTAACGTCATGACTATCTTCACCTCCTAAACAATAGCTTCACCTACTTTATTCCACATCATGCAAGAACTATCGCAACAATTATCTAATCTTTGAAGCATAATTATTGCTATGTTTTCATAATAAAAAGTAGGTGGACTTGTCTTAGAGGAGGGATAGAATGATAAAAAAAATAAATAGGCATTTTTATAAGATTGTATTTATTTCATTTGGAATCGCACTGCTTCTCATTTCCCTTCCTGCCTTTTCAAGTTGGACACAAAACAAAGAAGCATTTATTTTCTTTCCGGAAGACGAAACTGTCTTTTTTAAACATGCAAAGTCATCTATTGAGTTGTTGAATAAGAAGGATGATGATGAATATGTACTGAACATCGCATTTGCATCGGAAACGAATAAACCCGCATTCCTGCGAAAAGATATGTCCCTTTTGTTTGAAAATGGAACATTTGTTCATGCCATGAAACAATCGTTAAAGGATCAGTTGTTTATCGAAGAGGTAGGGACATATGATGGGGAAGACAGTGGAAGATTTGACTCAATCACTTTTCATCATGCAGAGACTCATTATTCAAACGAACAAATAAACAGTAAGTACACGTGGAGTTCAGATCGATTATATGTCGAGGATTCCCCTTTCTCATTGCTTCATTCCTTTCATGAACCGGCTGACAAAAATGATGAGAAGGACAAAGAAATATTGGATAGTATTTTAACACAACAGCTTACTTATGAATTAGAAGGATTATTAGAAGAGTTTCAAATTAATGGTGATTATTATCGTGCTTTTACACTTCTTGACTTGCCTCAATATAAGGAGGTTGCTTTGCCAGGTCTTACGGAAAAAGAAACATACGCAACGCTGGGACAAATATGGGAAAATTTATACCGCTACTATGTATTAGGAATAAACACGTTCACAGAAGAGACTTACTCTCCTATAGGAAATAGTATTCCTCATATTTTACTTCATAAAGACGGAACTCACCTTCTGCTGCTTTATGAAACTAATGATGGGACGAAACAGCAATTGCTGCAATTGATTCAAAAATTAGACAGCTAAGAAAAACAGCATAGCCGTCTTTTGTTAAATACAGCGTCAGCTTCCACCGCCCCGAGTAGCACCTACGTAGTGCGTGTAGGTGCTACTCGAACGGAGGGTGGGTTTCCCTTGATACTTGCGGTGAGAAGGTAGCTTCTAATTTTATAAATTCTTATCTTGTGAAAAACGCAGGATGAATTAAAGTAATTGCTTTAATTCATCCTGCAGGTTCTGGTAATCTTCATTGTCTGGATTTAACTCCACTGCTTTCTCAACCATTTCTATTGCCTCATTTATTTGCTCGTTTTCAGAATAGACTAGTGCTAAATTATAGTAGGCTTCATGGAAAGTCGGTATGAGTTCAATTGCAAGAAGAAGTTGTTTCTCAGCGTTTTCATAATCGTCCAATTTAATCATAACGTATGATAATAAGAAATGCCCGTTCGCCTCTGATTCCTTATCCGCTTGATTCTCATTTGACACCCCCATCTCCAAGTATGGAAGTGCCTTTTCGTAATTTTCTGCTTCAATATATTCCTGTCCCACCTGGTAATATATCATAGATATTTGTTCAGAATCCGTCTCCTGTTGGTATCCAATCAATAGAAGTATTGTTGCAGTTATTACTGTCCCCACTAATGATATCGCTTGAAAAATACTTTTCTTATGCTTGGGAAGTCCTACAATTGCAGAAGCTAAAAATCCGCCAATCAGACCTCCAATATGAGCACCATTATCTACCATCGGAACAAGAAATCCGAATCCTAAATTTATGATCAATATAACAATCACATTCATACCCATTGTTCGAAAAAACAATCGTTTATGATTTACACCGAAATACAGCAACGCCCCAAAACAACCAAAAATTGCACCACTGGCTCCTGCTGACACATTATCGTTAAACATAAAACTTGACGCAGAACCTATAAACCCTGCTATAAAATAAATAATCACAAACCGTCCCGTACCAAAAATTCGTTCTACAGCGCTCCCGAGATAAAAAAGTGCAAGTGAATTCATAAATAAGTGCAAAAAACCGATATGTAAAAACATGGCACTAAATAAACGCCACCATTCTCCTTCAAGAATCAAAGGATCAAATTTCGCACCAAACTCAATAAGTGTTACTGTACTGGTTGTGGATCCCTGCATTTCGACAAAGGCAAAAATAGCTAAAATGATTCCTAAAAGCAAAAACGTAAAAAGCGGTTTCCCATGAAGAAATAAATTCCTTTCTTCTTCCTCTCTGTTTTTTAAAGACTGCTTTACTGATTGCTTGAGTGATACTAATAACTCATCTTGTCTGTCTTCATCTATATAATCCAAATTTATGTAACGAGGCATCTCACTTAGCTCCCATTCGGTTGCGAGAGGGACCATTTTATCCTGTAATTCATTGATCGGAACAAGGATCGTTCGAAATTGATTTTTGCCCCCTGGTGTTAAAGGCAATGCCTTTTTTACAATGCCCTCATAATCATCCACAGGAGTATGAATCGACAGAATAACATTTACCACATTTGCTTGCCGAAGATTAAGTTTTTTGCTTATCTCTTTGGAGTACTCAAATGTTCTGGCAATACTTCGCCTTAAATGATTACTCCAGTCAAAATCTCTTTGGGTTAATTTAATAATCCGATAAGGCTTTTTACGCTCATCTTCCAACCATACTTCTTCGTTATTGTTACTTATGTAGACAACCCTCATCCCTTCTCGATTAACAAGATGATGAATGGTTTCCCAAAATCGAATAGAGAGTTCATTTCTGTCCATTTCAAGCCCTCCTCTCTTAAAACATGTTCATGATTTCTCGCTTGCATTCTTCCATTGTTTTAACTTCCGCATACGGATGGACATCCTTACACGAAACTTCCTCCCTGGAATTTAGATAGATGACTTCCCAGCCAGCCTTTTTTGCGCCTATCACATCATGATCCCAGGAATCACCAATAAACAGCATTTCTTCTGCTGTTAATCCTAGCTTTTTTTCTGCTATTCGAAAGATTTCTCTAGCTGGTTTAGAATATCCTACTTCTTCTGAAACAATGATATTGTCAGAGGGGATCCATTTACTCGCTCCGATTTTCTCCACTTTTTTATATTGTGTATCTGTAGTGCCATTAGTGATAATGGCCATTGGTATTCCTTTCTTATCAATATACGACAATAATTCATGCAGCCCCGTAAATGGTTCACTGTATTCATCTACAATATTATAGTAATATGCATGAAATTCATCCGCTAACTCATCACCATATGGCAACTTTAAAAATTTCATCGATTCATTAAACCTTAAACGTCGATATTCATCCCCACTAACTTCTTTTTTTTCGAATTTCCCCCAAAAACTATCGCTGTTTTGTTTGAAGACAGGAAAAAATTGTTGATAAGGAACATGCTCTTTTTTTAGGACATGTTTACCCAAGTATGTTAAATAGCACTCTTCTATTGCTTGTTTAAATGCTTTTTCATGACTAAATAATGTATTATCTAAATCAAACGCGATTCCTTTCCATTTCATGCAAACTTCACCTCTGACTATATGATATCAAAATGCTGTGCGAACCTATATTATCTTATATTTCCCTCTCCATATTTATGCAAACAAAAAACCCCAGTTGCCTGGGATTCAATGTAAGGTCTGAAACATCATTTTTTCTCGAACAAATGGAATACGCATCATCCAAGAGACGGCTAATACTCGTAACCAACGCCTTTTCAGAAACATATTTAAAACTCTATACCTTTTCTTCCATAATACATATACTAACAGTGCTACTATCATGCTTCCAACAAACCTCATGCTGCAATCACACTCCTTTAACACATAGCGTGATTCAAAAGCACTTATTTTATCCGAAGAACCACCTGAATAAAAAATTAATTTACTGTCATCGTAAACTTTTTATGGATTACGTATTACTTTTATGGCATCTTGTAAAACCTTCGCAGAATGCTGCAACTGTTTCTGTTCTTCCTCGTTCAAGTCTATCTCCACGATACGTTCGATTCCTTGGTTACTTACAATAGCAGGAACGCCAATATAAAGATCATTTAACCCATATTCTCCTTGCATTAAGGTTGAAATCGTCAAAATAGAACGCTCATTACGAAGAATAGCTTTTGTTAATCGCGCTAAACCCATCGCAATAGCATAATGTGTAGCACCCTTCCGCTCGATTATATGATAAGCAGCATCGCGGACATTTATAAATATTTCATCTAAGTCTTGTTGTGTTCCCGCTTGTTTGTATTTTGACATATATCTCTCAATCGGCTCTGAACCGATTCTAGTTTGACTCCAGACTGGTAATTCCGTGTCTCCGTGCTCACCGATGATATAGCCATGAATATTTCTAAAATCTAATTGAAAATATTCGCTTAACAGAAATCGAAATCGTGCAGTGTCTAAAATTGTTCCAGACCCGATTACCCGTTCCATTGGCAGCCCTGAAAATTTCCAGGTTGCATACGCCAACACATCAACAGGGTTAGTGGCTACAATAAAAATACCATTAAAACCACTGCTCATCACCGATGCAACGATTGTTTTGAATATAGCAACGTTCTTCTCAATTAAATCTAATCTCGTTTCACCGGGTTTTTGGTTTGCTCCAGCTGTAATAACTACAATATCAGCATCCTTACAGTCACTGTAATCTCCTGCCCAAATAGTTGTTGGTGCACCAAAGGGAATTCCATGATTTAAATCCATTGCGTCGCCCTCTGTTTTATTCTTATTTAAATCAATTAAAACCATTTCATCGGTAATATTTTGATTGATAAGGGAAAATGCATAGCTAGATCCTACCAATCCTGTCCCAATAACAACTACTTTTGACGTCTTACTTGCTGAAATCATCTTTAACCTCCATTACAGTCTTAGTCTCTTATAAAAAACGTACACTACTTCTAATCAATTCGCAAGATGGTTTTATCACATTCCAATGTATTTAGTAAAAAGGGAAATGGCTCTGGTAGTGTCTTCTGTCCCTTGAACAAGCGTTCTTCCGTCTGGAAATAACACTAAAGTTTCGCCTTCATAAAGTTCGGCTCTTAGTAAAAACGGCGTCTTTTTAAGTTTCTTCGAGGATCCTCTCAGTATTCCTTCCCACTCGTTCAAATCAAATCCAGGGGAATGATTAATTTGTACGGTTTCACGACCACATAAAGTCGTTATATTATCCTCATTTCTAACATCTAGACTAGGAAATGTCTTTAACTGGCAAGTTGGACAATTTACTTTAGCTTTGCCCATTTTCATCGTGAATTCGTTATTTTTCCATATATCAAACGTTGTCAATACTTGAGCAACTTGATCATCGTTTCCTGATAGTAATTTTAAGCAAGCCAGTGCCTGCAGGCTTGCAACGATATCAACTACCGGAGAAAGAACGCCTATCGTATCACAAGTTTGTCCTGCCGTGTCATTTGTGGGGAACATGCATCGTAAACAGGCTGTTTTGCCAGGAATAAAAACAGCACCCATCCCCCGTGAACTTACTGCTCCGCCATATATAAACGGTATTCCTTTTTTATACGCAACGTCGTTCATCAAGTATCTTGTTTGAAAGTTATCGGTGCCGTCGATGATAACATCAACACCTTTCGTATAATCCTCGATATTGTCAGTAGAAACATCGGACACATATCCTTCTATCTTTATAGAACTATTTAGCTTTTTAAGTTTCTTTTCTGCGGCAACAGCTTTTGGTAAATAGTTTTCAACATCTTCCTCATCAAACAACATTTGACGTTGGAGATTGCTAAGTTCCACATAATCCCGATCACAAAAAATGAGGTGGCCGACCCCTGAACGTGCAAGATGATTGGCAACAACTGTTCCTAAAGCTCCCATCCCAACTATAAGGACTTTGGAATCGCCTAGTTTTATTTGACCTTCTTCACCGATAGGCTTAAATAGGACTTGCCTAGAATACCTTTCCCAAGAAGCTTCCATACAACGACCTCCTAGATTCATTAATCTTTATAAAAAATAAATGTACCCAATGATTCCACCAATAACCGCACCTGACAGTGTACATAAATCATTCACACGATCATTTGTTATCCATGAGTAACCTTTTACTAAAATGGTGGCTTGATCGCAGTGTCTCCTTCTTTCTGTTAGTTCTCCACACGTTCTGCATTTATACAGCCCTTGGAACTTTGAACCAGCCATTGCGTCAATTACCTGACCTAAATAACCTGCAAAAATAAGGAATAGAGCTATCCACCATGGAAAGAAAAAGTCAACAATCATTCCCTGCATGCTAAAGGCGATGATAACAATAACTGTACTTCCCAGTAATGCAGCGAGGTTTCCTAAAGCAGTTGTTCCTCCTGATTGTCCAACCAAGACTTTCCTATTAGTAAAAAACATCCTCGGAGTTTGTTTACTCGTTTTACCGATAGTGGAGGCCCATGTATCACTTGTTGCGGCTGCTAATGAACCAATAAAGGCCGTAATAAGAAACGTTTCTTTTGTGATTAAAAACAAAAGAGCTAGAATTGCTGACACACCACCGTTTGCAAATACTTGAGAAGCACCTCGAGTCTCCCCCTTTTCCTCAAAGGGTATTGAATTTCTGCCCGTATTTTGTCGACCGTCAATTATTTTACCTAAGATTGTCGAAGTTAGAAAAAAGCTAGCTAACAATACTAATCCATACAAGGAAAGCCCCAACGAAATAATTGCCCCAATCAAAACACTTGCAAAAGCTCCGCTCCGATTTAGCGATTTCTTTTTATAAGAAATAATAGCAAGTAGAAATACACCGGTAATTAAAAAAAATTGGATAGTTTGGGAAGGTGGCAATACAAGTCACTTCCTTCGTAGTTTGGCTATGTATTAAAACATGTGTATTTGAAACCGTTTTAGGCGGCTGAGTACTTTTATAAAATTGAACCTCAGATGCTATAAATAAGTATCGTTGACGTTTGAGATCACTTTTGATGGTGTAACAATTTTATTAACCGGAATATCATGACTTTCAACTGGAAGTTTTCCTTTAATTTGGAAGTCAAAACAAATGGATACTGTATGGAATAAGTAATCTGCTAACATTCGGTCATAATATCCACCACCATGACCAATGCGGTAGCCCCTATCATCGAATACAATTCCGGGAACAATCATTAGATCAATATCCTTCATGTCTACATACTCACATTTATTTGGATCAGGTTCTTTTAAACCATAGAAGCTAGTTTTAAGCTGATTTACATTCTCTAAATAATAAAAGTCTAATTTTTTATCTTTTGGAGAGCAGCGTGGAACAGCTATTTTTTTTCCTTGTTTCCAAGCTTGTTTTATAAGTGGCATCGTATCTAATTCGACACCAACCGCTATTGTGACAGCAACTGTTTTACTGCTTTTCCAATCCACCAATTGATACAATTGTTTATATATCTCAGTCAATTCTTTTGTCCGTATTTCTGGACTATGTAATGAAAGTTCCTTTTTCGTATTCTCTCTTAAGTTTTCTTTCATAATAGGATCCGCTCCCTAGTTAAATAGTCATTTTCATCATCTCATTTTTTATTTAAAAAGTAAAAAATGAAAGAAATAAGTTTAATTTGTAGCTGGAGAATACCACTGGTTTCTTTTTGTGACATTTATCAAACAGCAAGATGGTTTCACCTTTAGATGTCATTTTGTTTTATAATGCGACATTTTCACCTTTATTTAAGTGTATTATTTAAATTGTCCTCCCCTTGTATGGAGGGAGGTGAAAACTATGGGTCTTAAAGATATAGAATTAGCAAGCTTTTCTAAGTATGAACTTGATTGCTTATTAAATAGCATCAAGACGTATTTAGCGAAAAATGATGGAAGTGGAAAACGTAATCTGAAAGATCTTTTATTTATGTTAGAAAAAGAGATCAGTAATCGAAACTAATTAAAAAATCTTGTTGATAAACAGATTTTTTAATTCTTTAGGCATTATTAGGGGAGGACTTTAATATATAAAATAACTGACTTTGACTCGAAACACCTTTTAGTAACTAATCACTTCTAGGAAAGTATTGGTTTATCTTTTTAACCTATAACTCAAAGGATCTACTAGGTCTTTTGAATCCTGAATACATAATTACCTAAGGTTAGTATCCTTTATATTCCCCTCACTTTCACCTATCCTATGGACAATTATTTCAGTACATCTCTTAAGCAATTACAAAGTAAAAGAGCGACTATAAATCCTCTTGTGGGAGGTTTATAAGTCGCTCTTCCAATACTTATTACTTTGTTTCACGGTGAATCGTGTGACGCTGCAATCTAGGGCTGTATTTTTTGAATTCCATACGGTCCGGGTTTGTACGTTTATTTTTTGTCGTAATATAATTACGGTCGCCTGTCTCAGTGCAAGCTAAAGTTACTTGTACGCGCATATATTTCCCCTCCAAACTCTATTGTTACTCATACCTTAAAATAATAGCAGATTTTCGCAGCAGATTCAAGCTAATAAATTATTTTTTGTGTACTTAAAATATTAGTTCGAAAATATTGGCTTTATTACTTAAACTTGTTAGTCGGACAATTCTTGAACTTTCCGAGGAAAAACAATGCCACCTGAACCGACAGAGCTTTCGCCGCCCCCGATCAGTACCTATACAGTACGTGTGGCTTAAAGAGAGCTGTCAGCTCATACTTACCTAAAAACCTCCATAGAAATTAAGGCCTTAACTATTAAAAAATGTAAATAACGGAATATTCTTTTTAAACAAGTCATAGAATGGTGGTGGCTTCAACCATTCGAAAAACTATTTTTTGTGACTACTTAACCTTGTCCCCTAGTAATTGCTTGAATTCCTCGTGAGCAGATTCTAGATCATAAAGCTTTTCTCTCTTCACTGTCCAGTCGTAAAGAGAGACATTTTTATGAGGCTCGATTGTAATATCATAAACCATCCCCCAACCATAACTATGCTGGGATATCGGTGCATAAATCGTACTTCGGGATTTATCTTCTAGATATGCCTCCATGTCAATTTCATTCGTTTGATATTGTGAGGACCCTCCATTTGGACCAATTCCACTAACCAAATAATATTCTTGATCGTCACATACCATTATCGACTCATTATGAGGAGAATAATAAACAAACGGGACTGAAACGGAAGATTTCATATGGTATTGAATCATTAACTTCGCATGACAAATATCGCTTTTATCATTATAAATAACCAACTTATGCAACTGACTTTCTCCCGAGGATATTGGTAAATGAAACCACTTCATTCTTATTCCATTTTCTTCATTCTCTAAAAATTTTAACCCTTGTTGGGGAATAATAGATTGTTTTATGCCTTGATTTATTGTAAGTACGTATTCGTTATAAAAAGGGGCGAGACCTGATGTTGTTATTTCCATTCTGTTCATCTCCTTGTTCATTGTCTTTCTTCTCCTTCTATCGTACCTAGAATAATCCATTTCAACAAGAAGGTATTTTTGTTATTTTTTGTCACTATTTCTGCAGTATCACTAAAGAATAAATATAAAGAACCTAGGAACAAATCGTAATTTATGATATAAAATAATGGTAGCATTCTATTCACTAGGAGGAAAAATTATGGAATTAGTTATTATTGCATTATTAGGTGTGTCCGCTCTCTTATTTATCTTGTCTTTTTTTACTAAAGATCGCTATAAAGTAGTGGAAAAACAGCAAGAAAATATTTCGATTCAATTTATGCAAGAAATTTATCAATTAAAAAAGAAAGTAAAAGTTCTAGAAGAGGAATATATGCTTGAAGATGGCAGTAGCTCACCTAATAACAGTTTGAAAGAAAACACGAAGGTAATTAGCAGAGATGATGTGTTGGCTATGTATGAGGAAGGATACTCGATTGAGGAGATTGCTTCAATGAGTGAATACAACGCGGAGGACATCAAGGATCTATTGGAGAATTAATACATAGGATAGGAAGTGGAAAAGAATATGGCTTCTAAAGAAAACATACGCGGAGCAGCAGCTGGGTTATTCTTTGCTGGTGTTATTTTAGCCGGAATAAATTATCTTCAACCTACATCAAGTGACAGCGAACAAAATTCAGAAACACGTGTAAATGCAAATGATATTACAACTGAAGAGGCTTCATCTTTTTTGGAAGAAAAGGGTTTTTCAACAATACCAACTGAAGAATATGAGTTGCTCACTGAGCAACGAGACGACCTAACCGAAGAAATTAACTCACTGACAAGTCAACTAGAAGAACTCGAGCAATCTCAGGTTAATGAAGAAGAAAATAACCCAGAGGAAACAAGTACTGAAGCTTCTGACTCAGAAGTCATTTATAATAGTGTACTTTCGATCAGCTCTGGAATGACAACGCAAGAAATAAGCGAACAACTAGTATCTCTTAATATTATTGACGATGCTGAGGAATTTTCTAACGCGATATTTGACAGGCAGTTAGAACAACGTCTTCAAATAGGTGAATTTACCCTTGATAGTCAAATGAGTATTAATGAAATTGTCGAAAAAATTACTTCCTCATAAATTAGACTGTTTCTTATAAATCGATGTTTTAATTCGAATTTCACGAAAATATTCTAAGAAAAACGCGTAGCGTCTTTTATTAAATAAAAACAGGCGTATGATCAAGGATAATTCCCCCTTGTCATACGCCTGTTCCCTTTATAAGTTAGTCTTCATTGTTATCAATTACTAAGGTCATTGTCAATCTCATCAACCTCTACCGCGTTATCAGGAGCATTAGGTCCTTCACGATACTCTTGAAGCTCAAAATAAGCCTCTAACGCACCTTCTGCAATACGATTGGCTACACCACTGGTATCAATATTAGCCGTACCAGGTACGACCACTGAGATAGCAACTTCCGGATTATCATATGGCGCATATCCAACAAACGTTTGGTTATTTGCCTCCTGGTTATTTTCGTTCTGATCTTTTACAGTCACCTGTGCAGTTCCTGTCTTACCTGCAACAGTCTCCCCTACGTCACCAAAATAGGAACTTGCTGTCCCTTTAGGACCATTCACAACACGATTAAAACCTTCTTGTATTCTATCTAAATAGGTTGGATTAGAATCGAGATAATTTAGAACATTTGGTTTAATTTGCTGCGAAAGTGCTCCCATCTCATTTATATCCGAGTTAGGCTCACGAATTTCTTTGACGACTCTTGGTGCAACTCTAACTCCATCATTCGCAATTGTCGACACATATTGTGCTAGCTGCATTGTGGTATACGTGTCGAACTGCCCAAATGACAAGAACAATAACGAACTTGGGATATCATATCCACCATTAATTCCTTTAAATTCATTTGGCAGATCAAGACCTGTTTCAACCCCCAGACCAAATTGCTGGTAATATGATCGTAGGGTATCATAACCATGGTAATAACTACCCCAGTTTGTTCCTGAGACACCAGGAGTGTAATCTACAAGCCTCATAGCTACATAAGCCATATATACGTTTGATGAACGTTCTAAGGCTGTGCGTTCATCCACGTATCCTAATGTACTCACAGAACTAATATCTTGTGAACTTGGGAATGAAAGCGGCCGATCATAAATCCCTACTCCTGGTTGCATAACTCCCGAATCTAGGCCTGCAAAAACTGTTGCACCTTTTATAGACGAGCCAACAACGTAGGCTGAGGTGAAAGTTCCAATGTCATTGTTAAGGCCTGTCATGGACAGTACATCTCCTGTATTTGGGTCCATCATAACAACATATGCCTCTTCTTTATCAATAAATGTACTTGCACTGCTGTTCATTTCATCTTCAATGATATCTTGAACACGTTGGTGCAGTTCCAGATCAAGTGTTAGGACAAGATCATTCCCTCTACTTCCAAGGCTCTCTTCAGGATTACTATGGATATTGCCATCTTGGTCGATAGAGTTTTCAAGTTCCCCTTTTCTTCCTTTGAGAACAGACTCATACTGCGCTTCTAAATAACTTCTTCCGACTTCTTCGTTTCGTTCATATCCTTGCGATAAAAACATATCAATTTCATCTCTTGGTATCGAACCTACACTACCTATAATTCCTCGTAATTCATCTCCATACATGTACTTTCTCGCTGAATCACGAATAATGTCTACTCCTGGCAACTGGTCCATATGTTCCATTATTTTAGCACTTTCTTCATATCCGATTCCACGATCAACTTTATGAGGCAAATTATTATACCCTGAATTAAACTCGCGCCAAATTAGAAAAACTTCCAAATCATTGTCTGTCAGCTGAGAAAGCTCTTCTTCCGTAATATTATCTAGTCGCTGTAAATGTGCTTCTGAATCAGAAAGATCCATTTCTTCAGCTTCTTTTATCGAAAGTTTTCCCAAATATTCCTCTTCGTTTAAAATTGACCAAAATTCTTTCCGGTCCCGTTCAAACTTATCTCCTAACTCTTCTACTTCATCACTCATAGAGATAAATTCACTGAGTTTCGTTGCTGTCTCTATCATTTCAATTTGTGAAGTATTTCTGTTTGTGTATGTCACAGTAAATTGTAATTCATTATCAACTAAGAGATTTCCATACCGGTCATATATTAATCCACGAGGGGCTTCGACAGGTTGACTTACATTAACCGTACTTTCGAGCTGTTCTTGATAAGATTCCCCCTGCACAATTTGTACAACACCCAGTCTTAATATCAATGCAGAGAAAAGCATAAATACAACAAAGAACAACAAATTGAGCCGAATTGATAAATGTGGTTTTGTTAATTTTTTTTCACTCATAGCGGAAACCCTTTCTGTCCTTCTGAAATAAAAAGTATGAATATTAAAAAAACATTTAGAATAGACACCCTATTTCATAAGGTGTCTATAAGACGTTGCCCGCATATGCGGTTATCTTCCAGGTTTCACGAACCCGCCAATGACAGGTGGGTGCTTGCAAAAATATCTTCAGCTTCCTTTCATTTTCAATAAGGCATGCTGTTAACATTTTAATATAAAGCTCCCAAAGTGAATAAATGTTCGGCTCGAATTATACTTGAAGTTCACCAACAAAGCAGGCATCTTTATTTAAGATTATTATATCATACGATACTCACTTTTCAATATGAAGCGATTGTCCTGTATTTATCTTTTCTTAAGCGCGCTATAGCTCTCTTTCTTGTTTGACTCTGGTAAAGAAATATCCTTGATAAACCAATAGATAACGAAATGTCCTAGCCCAAGAAAGAGCAAAGCTATCGGTACCCCCTTTTCTTCACCTAAACCTAATATGGCGACAATCAGTATGAGAATAGAGGCAATTCTTCCGAAATTTAAAAATAATTCACGAACTACAATATATTCTACCCTCATTGTCGCAGCATCACGGCTGCTTCCTATGACATCATATGTTAAGGAAAGATAAGGAACTAGTAATAATGGATATGCAATGGATGCAAATACCCCGTAAATAATTAAATGTGTAAAATCTGCACCAAATGCGATGATAAAAACTGCAAAGTATAAAATAGTTCCTCCAACAAGGACCGCATATTTACGTTTGGTTTTCGGCAAAAATCTTCCTACGATAAAATAACAAATAAAGGACAAAAATGAAGTTATTAAACCATATGTGCCAATAGCTAGTTCACTTCCCGTTGCAATGTACAACCAGACAATGACAACAAAAATGAAACTCCCTTCCCTTAAACCTTGAAAAAAGTTCGCATGCAGGATATTCTTCCAATGACGATATTCTTTTCGATACGAAAAACCTTCAGCGAGTCGATATTCTCCTTTTGCTGACCTTCTCCCTAAAAAAAAACTTAAAAATACGGCTACTGAGAAGAGAAAAAGGGATCCTGAGAATATCACTTGATAACCGATTAGGTCTTCCATATATGTAATAACAAAACCAGCAAATATCGGGCCTATCATTCCTGCAAAAGAAGTAAGCAAGCCAAGAAATCCGTTGAAAAAGTCTCTTGTTTCAGGTTCCGTAATCTCAAAAGTAAGTACGTGAAAAGAAAGCCAGTAAAACCCATAGCCAATACCTAAGAGTGCACCTAAGAGGATTAAGTATTTTCCCGCCTGATCACTTAAAATAAGTACCGTCAAATAAAAACAGGATAGTGATATAACACCTAATCGCAATACGATAATCCGGTCAATTTTCTTTGCCCATCTGCCAGCTAGTATAAATGTTATGGGCTGCATAATAACTGCTGATAAATTATAAATTGAAAGTTTAATAAGATCCTCTGATTGTTTCCACAAGAACACATTCACAAAAGTATTTGATAAAGCGATACTTAAAGCATAAAGCCCTCCAATAACCAAAAGTAATGTAATGTCTTTATTTACTTCTATATCACCAATTAATTTTTGAGTCCATTTTTTCACACTACCAACACTCCTTTCACCAACATCACTTAGTTTGTCACGAAGATAAAAGGATATTCTTGATTCTGTATGTAGAATTCAAAAAAGTGTTCCGAAAGCATAAGCTTTCGAAACACTCTAATTAAACTTTATTATTTAGCTGCAGAATAGCGCTTAGCTACTTCATCCCAATTAATTACGTTGAAGAATGCATCAACATAATTAGGACGCAGGTTTTGATACTTTAAGTAATAAGCATGCTCCCAAACGTCTACACCTAAGATTCCAGTCTTGCCTTCCATAATAGGTGTATCTTGGTTTGGTGTGCTTGTTACTTCAAGCTTGCCATTATTAACTGCAAGCCAAGCCCAACCTGAACCAAAACGAGTTAAAGCTGCATTTTTGAATTCTTCTTTGAACTTATCAAAGCTGCCAAAAGTTTCTGTAATAGCGTCCGCTAATTCACCTGAAGGTGCGCCGCCGCCATTTGGAGACATGATTTCCCAAAAAAGTGTGTGATTAAAGTGTCCGCCACCATTGTTTCGAACAGCACCTCGAATACTTTCAGGTAAAGCATCAAGATTAGTAAGTAAGTCTTCTAGGCTTTTACCTTCAAGATCACTGTGACCTTCAAGTGCACCATTAAGCTTTGTTACATACGTGTTGTGGTGCTTGCTATGGTGAATTTTCATCGTTTCTTCATCGATGTGTGGTGTTAGTGCGTCATGTGCGTATGGTAGTTCTGGTAAAGTAAATCCCATTCATATCTCCTCCTTATATTTAGTATTGCAGGTATAAGTTTTATTGAAAAATAAAAAATCCCCCACAATGATAAGGCCTTTTCTAATGTTTATTAGAAGAGGACTTCTTATCTTATTTCACATTATCAAATATTCCCTCAGCTTACAAATAATAAACCTTTGTTTTCAGATAAAGCTACTTAGTCTTTAAATTTAACTACCGTAAAAAAATTGTGATTTAGAAGACTCCGTGAGAATTTTACAAGGATAAAACAGAAAAATAATTTTTAACTAGCACTCAACATACCACTCTATACATTTTGAGTTGACTTGCTCCATGACATGAATGACATCCGGGGATTTATCATTTGGTTAGGACTCTTCAATTGAAGCATATTTGCGTTCTTAGAAAAATCAATAATTAGTTTTTCATCATATATCCATTCGACACGCTTTTCAATAGCAACGCGAAAAGGTAATGGTGTAGTTTCTATGAGTAATTCTCTATCTGTAATGTCTTGTTCCTTTAATTCAACTAATTGACTGACTCCACTTACGACACAGCCACATCCATCTGTTTCATACTGGATAAACAACACTTGATCTTCTTGAAGAGATGCTGCTTCGTTAATTACATTTATCGCTTCATTAGTTATAAAAACTTCCATTACATTCACTCCCTTACTTTCTTCATTATGAAGGAGGAAAAGAAAGAAGACAATTAAAAAGCTCACTAGCAATAGCTAGTGAGCTGTTAAAGTCAATATGGAGGAGGAAGAGGGATTCGAACCCCCGCGGGATTTGACTCCCCTGTCGGTTTTCAAGACCGATCCCTTCAGCCAAACTTGGGTATTCCTCCTAGAAAAATATGGTGGACCCTGTAGGACTCGAACCTACGACCGGACGGTTATGAGCCGTCTGCTCTAACCAACTGAGCTAAGGGTCCAAACTGGATAAGTCTATAAAATCATGGTAGCGGCGGAGGGGATCGAACCCCCGACCTCACGGGTATGAACCGTACGCTCTAGCCAGCTGAGCTACACCGCCTTGCTGTCCATCGCTCTTTTAAAGACAATGATTATCTTAGCACGGGAATCAAATACAAGTCAACACTTTTTTTAATCTTTCTCACAAAAGTTGAAGACAGCAGGAAGAAATGACCCCTTCCTGCTGCTAACAATCCCCATAATTAACTTTATTCTTCTTCCAAAATAGCTTCAGCAATATTCACTGAATGATCGCCTACCCGCTCTAAATTACTAATCATATCTACAAACACGATTCCTGCAGAACCTTGACAACTACCATCATTTAGCCGTAAAATATGTTTTTTGCGAAGCTGTCTTTCCATTTTGTCAATTTGTTCCTCTTTTAATACAACAGATCTGGCAGCATCAACATCTTCATTTTCTAATGCTTTTATTGCCTCATCTAACGTATCGATCGTCAAACTGAACATTTCGCGTAAATCTTCTTTTGCTAATTCTGACATTTTCACTTTATTTGTTACTTGGAATTCAGCTAATTCAACAATATTTTCCATGTGGTCCCCGACTCTTTCTATATCACGGACTGTATCCATAAGCATAGAATGTAAACGAGAATCACTAGCCGTTAAAGAGTTCGTTGAAATCTTAACTAAATAATCCGTGATTTTCCGGTCCAAGTTATTAATCGCATCTTCAAATTGATAAGTAAGTTCTGCGTGTCGCTTAATTTTTGTTTCTACAAATTGAGAAGCTTCGGTTAAGCCTTGCTTAGATAACTCCGCCATTCTCAATGTCTCTTTCTTTGCTTGACCTAAAGCAATAGATGATGACTGGGAAATTAACACAGGATCGAGATGCTGCGCTTTGTACTCAATCACTGTTTCATCTCCTGGAATAAGTTTTGTAACTATAAGAGCCAATATTCCAATGAACGGAAGCTGAATGAGAACATTGGAGACGTTGAAAATACCGTGAGCTACAGCAATGGTCATTTCTGGATTCAATACTAAAGAATCTTGTAAAAAAGAAATCATTGCAATGTAAGGACCTATAATAATTAAAACTAAAATTGTTCCAATAACATTGAAAATAACATGTGTTAGTGCTGCTCTTTTCGCTGCAATGGATGCCCCAATTGCAGCAAGAACCGCTGTAATTGTTGTACCTATATTATCACCAAACAAGACCGGTAATGCAGCACTCAAATCCATAGCGCCTTGAGCAAATAATTGCTGTAATAAACCAATGGCTGCAGATGAACTTTGCACCGCTACCGTGAAAATAGTTCCTATTAGAACTCCTAATAGTGGATTTTGACTCATACTAACCGTTAAGTCCGTAAATGCTTCCATCTCTCTTAACGGTTTCATACCATCGCCCATTAATTCTAATCCATAGAACAATGCGCCAAATCCGAAAAATACTTGCCCGTAATTATTTGCTTTTTTATTTTTCAGGAAGAAAATCAGAAAAGTTCCTACTGCAATAATGGGCAGCGCATAATCGGAAACTTTAAGTCCAATTATAAATGCTGTAACAGTTGTTCCAATATTCGCACCCATTATTACACCAATTGACTGGCGAAGAGTCATAAAACCAGCATTTACAAGTCCAATCGCAAGAACTGTGGTTCCTGTACTGGTTTGTAAAAGTATTGTTACTACAATACCCGCAATAACACCCATAACAGGATTACTAGTAAACTTGTCTAATACATCTCTTAGTTTGTCACCAGCAACCTTTTGCAGTCCATCCCCCATGTATTTGATTCCAAATAGAAAAATACCCAATCCACCGAAAAACATAAACAACAAATCTCTTAGTTCCAATACGTCATCCCCTTGATCTACCAAGTTTCGATTTAATTCGATCTGTTTCGCTAACCTTTACTATCGTAAACTTTAATTATTAATAAAATATTAATGAATTGTAAAGATTATATTAAGTTTATAAACCAACTCAAAAAAACACAAGGAAAGTTTACTTGTCCATTATGATATGTTCCTTTAGAATAAGAGTCATTAACCAAATAATTTACATAAATAAACCAAGGAGTGAACAAATGAATATATTTAAACAATTTATTAGCAGTTTACATTCTCCGGAAACTATTGCAAAATTTCGTATGCAAAAAATTGGCAAAACAATTCTTTATGTATTTTTCCTCATGCTAATCACATCTATCCCTTTTTCCATTCAATTAGGTGCCAATGTTAACAATCTTTATACGTACGTAAGTACAAATTTGGAAGAGTCTATTCCTGATTTCTCCGTTGAGAATGGAATTCTTAAGTCTGATGTAGAGGAACCAATTATTACAGAAAACGATAATACGGTGATCATTTTTGATCCCACAGGAGAGCTCACACCATTAGATTTAAATGAGTATCAAACTGCTTTTGCACTATTAGATCGGGAAGCTGTATTGGTTATTGAAGGGAATCCCCAACCTGTAAGTTATCAGGACCTAGGTACAGACATATCAAAAGCAGAACTATCAGAACACATAGAAACTTTCGGAGAACTCTTACCGTTAATAATCGGTGTCATGATTATAGGACTGTATTTATTTACAACAGCTTTGAAATTTATCGGTATCTTTACTTTGTCTGTTATTACCCTTCTATTGAAACGAAAAACTGCTAACCAGCTAAACTTTAAACAAGGCTGGGTACTCTCCGCTTATGCGGTAACGTTACCAACTATAATTTTCGCGGTCTTTGATGCTATTGGTTTAAATATTCCTTTTTCTTTTGCTATATACTGGGTCATCGCTATCGTTATGATTAACCTAGTTTTAAGAAATATACCTAAACCAAAACAAAAACCAATAAGTGATAAACCTTCAGATCCACAACAACCACAAATTTAGTTCTCAGCTAAATTAAAGCCACTAAAAACAAAATTTGAGCGAATCCTCTAAAGGGCTCGCTCAAATTTTGAATATCATTCTACAATAAACCAATTCGCACGAACTTAACTAGATTTGTTCATCGCTTTTAAGGATGTTTAAAAAGTATAATAGACTCCCGTAATACATCTTCTTTTAACATTAATTCTTAATTAATGTAATTTAGAGGTTTTTCATTAAAAAATGTGATATATTAATATTATATAACGAACAGTAAAGTTCTTGATATAAACCAACACCAAGGCTAGCTGGTGTTTAAGACTTTTAAGGGGGCCTCAAATGATAGGAGAGCGTGTTAAAAAATACCGGAAAGAAGCCGGATTATCTATGACTGAATTAGCTGATAGAGCAAGTGTTGCAAAGTCATATTTAAGTGCATTAGAAAGAAATATACAAACAAATCCATCTATTCAGTTTCTAGAAAAAATAGCTACCGTCTTACATATTGATATGAATGTATTATTGAAAGATGAATCAGATTTAGACAATATACATACCAGTAATCTTGATAATGAATGGCAAGCTTTAGTTAGAGAAGCGATGGATTCAGGTGTGTCAAAAGACGAGTTTAAAGAGTTTCTGGAATTTAACAAATGGAAAATAAATAAAAAATAATGAAAGTCCTTCGCGGGGCTTTTTATTTTGCCTTAAGTAAATTACTAAAATGACGTTCTTTATAAAGTTATATAATGTACATTATACAGAATGAAAAATAAAATATAAAACCTCATAATTCGTTATAATTACTATATAACGAACAGTTATCGTCTTTTATATAGTACATGCTCACATTTACTTCCTTTTTCATTTTTCCGATATTTACGTTTGTGCGTTATAATGAACTAAGTGCAATATACATTCAAGGAGGAATGAAAGTGATTAGTGAAATGATCAAGCGACGCCGTAAAGAAAAAGGGTATACGTTATCAGAATTATCTAGAAAGACTGGAGTATCTAAATCTTATTTAAGCTATTTAGAACGTAATATGAAGAAAAACCCTTCAATTGATGTAGTAAAGCGTATATTCTTAACGTTAGATTTACCTCTTAGTCCTTTATTGCATCACGAGAGAATTGTGGAAGATTTACCAAAACAACAGCAACAATCATAAAAAACACATGATTATAACCTTAAACCCATCAAATTTCTGTAGCACCAGGTATTTCCAAGGTGCTACGGACTTATTCTATACAATAAAACAGATATGATGCAGAACTTAAATTTTGTCCTGACGCAATTCACTTTTTTTGGTTATCGTTATTAATAAAAACTCCCTTACCTCTTCGGTTTTCAAACCTAAATTTTTTGCTTGTAGTATTAGATCTGTCCATTCTTCATCTAGCTGATACCGGTATTGTTTTTCCATCCTAATAGTTAACTCCTCCTAACGGGACTTTTTAACCGACTAGACAGTTCAGCAATCATAGGAAATGCCAATACCCCTTAGACCCGAAACTTTGCGTCTCTATTTTTCAATAGATTTGCCATTTACTAGAATATGTATGTATTTATTCATTTACATCTCAAAACCACAACTAATCACCCTATATTTAGTAATAAATAGCGAAGAGTATCTAAATTATAGACTATATAATTAGAAAATTTTAGGGGAATTTGTCATGTGCTTCAAAACACATCTTTTTACTCACCTTTTTTCATATTACTGAGAAAGAATCTAATTATAAGTTACTCTTTCAAAGATTTGCTTATGTGAATTTCTTTAGAATTTACTATAAATTGATATCCAAATTACGAAAACCAAGTAAATTAAAACGCTTGGATATAATTTATCCAAGCGTTTCAATAGTATTGGCATTTAATAAGAAATTTTCTGTGCTGATTTCCTAGTTACTTTACTTATTCTCTGGCGCTATTAAAATTCTCGTCCCATCAACAGAAATTATCTTCACACTTACCTCTTCATTAATCCAAAGATTATCCGAAGTGGCGCTGAATAACTTACCGTCAATTTCCACAGTCCCTGTTGGTCGAAAAGGCGTTTTGGTTACTCCCATTTTTCCAATTAACTCATAATAATCATCGTTCATTGAATTGTATCCATTTTCACTAGATAATTTGTCTTTTAACGTCATCTTTTCCCACATTTTTCTTGGTCGGAACACCTTAGTAAATAAATATGAACTAGGTGCTGCAATAATCAATGCCAATCCAACCAAAACACCATATACTAAATCCGGTGCCGGGAGAGCCAATCCTAATACCATTAGAAGTATTCCTATAAAAGCTATCGTACCATCTCCGGTCACCTTACCATCAAAAATAACAAGACATAATCCTATCAGGTAAAGTATGACAACCCAAAATCCCTCATCTATTGAGGTTAGGTGGTAGGAGAAATACATTGTCATAATTGCAATACCTAACAACCCGAATAATCCTTTTGTCCTCACCATTATTTCGCCGAATATTAGCAACGTCGCTAGGAAAATAACTAAGAACCCGATGGAAGCTTGATCTAAAAATTCCATATGGTTTCCTCCTCTCAATCTAAATCCTGATGTCTATATTGTATCAAATGTTTTCCTTATATGTGTAAATACGAATCTAAAACTAAAAAGTTTCATTAGTTTCAAAGTAAAAGAACTAAAAAACAAACAGAAGGCTGAAGCATTACCCGGGGAGGACAGCAGCCTAAAGCGGATTTGGGCCTCTCTGTTCGACGAAAAAATAATCTCTAATCCCCAGTAACACTATAGATTTCAGTGTTAAAAAGGGCACTTCAAAGTTTAAACTTTTGAAGTGCCTTTGATTAACTAAGCTGTTTTCTTTGTTTCTGGAATATAGAAAGCTTCAGAGCTAAACCAACCTCTAATAATATCAATTAAACTGCTGAAAAACTCTAAAATAGAGTCAATGAAACCTTGCCCTTCTTCACTGCTTAAAAAATCTCCAATATTTTCACGAATATGGCTAATCTGGTCCTGAACTTGGTCCCAGTCTATATTTAAATCTTTCATTCGATCAAACAAAGAGACAAGGCCATTAAGTTCTTCTTCAGTTAGTGTCATTCCCAGCTCATCCGCTAATCGCTGAATAAGAGCTCTTAAATCTTCTTCCGTTTCAATATTTTCTTCCGCTAATGCTTCCTTTATTCTTGCCATTAGTTCTGTTGCGTCTTCAACACCATATTCTTCGCCTAATTCGGCAGTTTTAACTAACTCTTCATTTGCTACTTCTTTTTGTTCCTCAGGTATAACCTCATCTATTGATGCTTCATAAGCTTTAATAAGACCAGTTAAAGCTCCTGTACCAGAGACATCAAAAGGAGCCGAAACATAAATTTGAGCATCTTTAACACCTGCAGTAATTAAAGCATTTGCATACATTCCTTCAGAAACCCAATTAATACGATTCGTTTCTACATCAATGCCTTCTCCTGCTTCTAACATAGTAATCTTAGAAGATGAAAGGGCATTACTCCCTATAATGGAAGCACTAATATGTTCCCCTAAATATTTGTGTTCCTCTTCATTACTAACTGAGATCATCATGGCTGTTTCTTCGTCTACATTCATTTCATCTAGTAAAGAGGATCGTTGTTGAGGATTCAGATCCTCTCCTAATGTAACTATTTCATCTCCTGGTGCAGCATCAGCAAAGCTCACCGAGACAAAAAGTATCCAAATAGCAAATGTTGAAATCATCACTCTATATATTTTATCCATCGATCATTCTCCTTTTCTTTTGTAAATCATATCACAAATAATATAAACGCTTAATTTACTAGTAGCTAGAGACAAAAGTCTTAACATTTATAAATACTTTTCTCCTCCATTCTTATTTGTACTCTCTTTAAGACGTTTGACAGTTACAAAAAGTTACATCCCGTTGAGTTTATCCGGAAAATTCTAGCATGTCTATATTATCAACGATATTTCGTCATAAGTTAACATAGGGCTTCATAGATTAGAATATAAGAACATTTTCTTTTATATATGAATAAACACTCAAGGTAACAAAGGCAAATTATAAGGAGGATTACCATGCGTCCAATAATAACAATATTACTTATAATTATCATTGGTTTCTGTGTAAGGATTGATCTGACAACTGGTTCTATTCCTACTACCCTTCCGCAAACCAGTTTAGAGAACGATTCTGTTTCTAACGAAGAAGAATCAGTAGTACCACCTCCTGTTGCTATCCCGAATCAAGTGATAATTGTTGAACCCGGGCAAACCGTATATGGAATCGTGCAAGAACTTCATGAAGGGCAGCCTTTTGCTATCCCGATCCATGAAGTTTTAGAAGACTTTGAAACCTTAAATCCTGAAATATCAGCTAATCAATTGATAGCAAACGAACAATATAAGTTTCCATTGTATAAAGATAATGTTACGAATTAATCATACTTCTTGCCACGCTTCTCCTGCGTTGTTACAATGTAATACGATAGAACATATTTTATTGACCTAAACGCGCAAAAGGGGCGATGATGAATAATGACCCAAATGACTCACAGGAAAGATACACGAGCTGTAAAAGTAGGATCCTTAACCATCGGAGGTAGTGATGAGGTCATCATGCAAAGTATGACCATGTCTAAAACCCATGATGTTGATGCTACTGTAGAAGAGATAAACCGACTTGAAGAAGCCGGTTGTCAAATCGTACGTGTAGCTTGTCCAGAAATGAAAGATGCAGAAGCAATATCTGAAATAAAGAAAAGAATAAATATTCCGCTTGTCGTGGATATCCATTTCGACTATCGTTTAGCATTGAAGGCAATTGAAGGCGGTGCCGATAAAATTAGAATTAATCCTGGTAATATCGGCAAAAGGCATAAAGTAGAAGCCGTAGTAAACGCCGCTAAAGCTAAAGGAATTCCGATTCGAATCGGGGTTAACGCAGGTTCTTTAGAAAATCGTATTTTAGAGAAGTACGGTTATCCTACAGCTGATGGTATGGTCGAGAGTGCTCTTCATCATATTAAAATACTGGAAGAACTAGATTTTCACGACATTATCGTCTCTATGAAAGCATCCGACGTGAATTTAGCCGTCGAAGCATATGAAAAAGCTGCTCAAGCTTTTGACTATCCACTTCACCTAGGAATTACGGAATCTGGCACACTTTTTGCAGGAACAGTTAAAAGTTCGGCTGGTCTCGGAATTCTGTTAGGTAAAGGAATAGGAAACACGATGCGCATCTCATTGAGTGCAGATCCGGTGGAAGAAATAAAAGTAGCGAAAGAATTACTTAAAACATTCGGATTAGCAACAAATGCTGCAACTCTTGTTTCTTGCCCTACATGCGGAAGAATCGAAATTGATTTAATTAGTATCGCTAATGAAGTCGAGGAATATCTTCAAACGATCAAGGCACCGATAAAAGTATCCGTTTTAGGTTGCGCTGTAAATGGTCCAGGTGAAGCCAAAGAAGCAGATATAGGTATTGCAGGGGCACGTGGAGAAGGTCTTCTATTCCGAAAAGGGAAAACGATCCGAAAGGTTCCAGAAGCTGAACTAGTAGATGAATTGAAAAAAGAAATTAATATATTGGCCGAAGCACATTATGCAAAAGAAAAAGAAAAACTGCAAGAACAAGAATAAATGGAAATAGCAGAAAGAGGGTGACTCTAAAGTCGCCCTCTCTCTTTTTTTTGTTGTTCACTAACTGACAAAAGGTGCGAAGAAAAAACTCATGATTAAAGAAAATGCTCCAATACCAATTGCTGTATACCCTATTCCCGGATGATCCTTTTTAGCTGAGATTGCCCCGAAAATAATACCTGCGATTGAAAATATAACTGGCAGAAAAAATAGTGACACAATGGAAAGAGCTATACCTAATGCGCCGACACCTTTGCCGGCTGCTTTTGTATCTTCCTCATTGGTCACTTCTTCTTTACCCTCGTCTGCTTCTGGTCTCGGTTCCCTAAACCCAGCTATACCAGCCCCTGCATTCGGTGCAATCTCTGCTGCTGTTTCTTCTCTATACACTTCTGTTATTTCTCTTTCTTCCGGTCGATCTAACGGATATTCATCGTTATAGCTTTCTTCTATCGTTTGGGCTTCTTGTAACGCTTGATCTTCCGTTTCATCTTCTTCTAAAAAATCTTGATTATCAGTTTCATCTTCCCCTAGTAAGCCTTGTTCTTCTTGAACCACTTGATCAACTTTTTCTTCTTGCTTCTCTTGATGATGCGCTAACAATTCTTCTTCTAAATCGTCCTCTATCTTTTCATCATCCAATTCATCATAACTTATCATTACTTTTCCCTCCTTTCTTAGATGCAAGGTGTACAATTAGTATGAGTATGAGACAATAAAAGCATAAGAGGAAAGATTACACATTACGAAGAAGGCAGGCATTAGCCCTGCGAAATGCTATTTTCTACAACAGCTTTAAAATTAAATCATTTATTAAAAGAAGGTGTTCATGATGGGAAAATACAGATTCGGTATTGATATTGATGGAACGATTACTAATCCAGATACATTCTTACCGTACCTTAACAAACATTTCGAGAAACAACTCACGCTGGATGATATCGTCGAGTATGAACTTAGCGGTATACTGGGCTTAACAAAGCAACAGTTTCTAGATTGGATGAAAGTTCATGAACAAAATATTTACAAACAAGCTGAAATGGCAGAACATGCTAAAGATACATTACTTGATTGGAAAAAGTATCATGAATTGTATTTTATCAGTGCAAGACCTAAAGAGGTCAAGACCGTCACGGAAGAATGGTTTCACCGTTTAACGGTGCCTTATGATCACATTGAATTACTAGGCCAACACGATAAGTTGAATGCAGTAAAAAAACATAATGTCGATATCTTTTTTTTTTTGAGGACAAGCATGATAATGCTTGTAATATTGCTGAAGAGTGCCATATACCAGTAATACTTATGAATACCCCATATAACCAGCTCCCTGTACCAAACAACGTCTTTAGAGTTGCTGATTGGAAAGAAGCAAAGCAAAAAGTATCCACGATTTTCTGAAAAAACTGACTTATATCAAAACAGGTACTCAGTCATATTCTACACAGATAAACCCGCCAAGACGGCGGGTTTATCAAACGTTTTTTTGTTCTCCACACTGTTCACAATAGCCGTACACTTCAAATTTATGATCGATTATCTGAAAGCCTTCATCAGATATAATTGACGTATCCATAGGGCATTGATGAATATGTTTTGTTTTCCCACAATCTAGACAAATTAAGTGGTGATGATGATAATCAGTCGAGCAAGAAAATCGAAACTTCTTTTCACCATCCAAATCTGTGGTTTCTAAGATGCCTAGTTCGGTAAACAAGGATAAGTTGCGATAAATCGTGTCAAAACTCAAGCCATTATACTTATTCTGCAGAGCTTCGAGAACATCTTTTGCTGCTAAATACCTGCTTTCATCCGAAAATAATTGTAAAATGTCTGTTCGTTTATCTGTATGCTTATAGCCTTCTGTTTTCAGCAGTTCTTTTGCTTCTACAACATTCATCTATTAACCCCCTTAGAAATTAAACCGTTTTCCTCAAACGTACAATTATTCGTTGGACAACGATAGATACTACAAGTATGGTAACTCCGCAAACAACGATCATTCCACCGGTAGCTATATTTAAATAATAAGAAGTGACAATTCCACCTATTACAGAGATCTCTCCAAATAGAATACCAAAGAATATTACTTGGCGAAAGCTTTTTGCAAACTGAATACTTGCCGCAACAGGCAGTGTAACCATTGCACCTACAAGCAATATCCCTACAACTTTTATAGACATAGTAATCACCAGTGCAATGAGTAGAGAGAATAAAAAGTTTATTTTTTTAACTGAGATCCCCGAAGTGACAGCAAATTCCTGGTCAAAAGAAATAGATAATAATTCTTTGTAAAACCCTGCTAAAATAACAACGGTCACTATGCCAGTGATGACAATGAAAAACAAGTCGGATAAAGTGACTGTAACAATACTTCCAAAAAGATAACTGTACCATTCTGTATAACTGCTTTGTACTAAACTAATTAAAATTGCACTCATACCGATCCCCGTTGAAAGAATAATCGGAATAGCCAACTCTTGAAAATCCTTGTAAATCTGCCTAAGTTTCTCGACTAGGAGCGAACCGGCCAATGAAAATAAGAGTCCGGTATATAAGGGATTGACGGGTCCTAACCAAAAAGCACTCTGACTCATGAATATCCCCGCTGTAATACCAGTGAGGGTAATATGAGAGAGCCCTTCTGAAATAATCGTCATACTTCTTACAAGCAAAAAGGCTCCGATTAATGGACTTAAAAATCCTATAATAATACCAGCGATCACACCTCGTTCTAAAAATGTTAATTGCTCTAATATTTCCAACCTTCTCACCTTACTTCTTTTTTATAATGCCTAACGTTTTTTGGTCAGTGTGATAGAAACAAGCAGGATAAGTACATTAACCATAACAATAGTCCCTCCCGGTGCTAAATCGAGATGAAAGGCACTAATGAGACCTGTTAGTACTGAAATTTCACCAAATAGAATGGCATAGAAAAACATTTGTTTAAAGCCTCTTGCCCACCTCATTGCAGCAGCTACTGGTAAAGTCATTAATGCAGAAACAAGTAATATACCTACTATTTGCATCGAAATACCTATAACCAGCGCTACCATAATCATAAACAGAAAATGGAGCGTTCTTCTAGGAATCCCGGAAATAACTGCTTGTTCTTCATCGAAGCTTAAAAAGAACCACTCCTTATAGAACAAAATTAACAATGCTGTCACAATAATTGTAACGATGATGACAACATAAAAATCCTGTTTGTTAATTGCTATAACACTTCCAAACAAGTAATTAAATAAGTCATTATTAAAGCCATTGGCAAGTGAAATAAACACAACACCTATACCGATCCCCGTTGACAATATAATAGGAATCGCCAATTCTTTATAGAATTTATAGACATTTCTTAAACGTTCAATAAAAATAGAACCTGTAACCGAAAAAGCTATTCCCATATATACCGGATTAAGTGCTGCAAATAATGGATAATGCCTTCCAAGCAATAAACTAAACGCTATTCCAGTCAAAGTAATATGAGATAAAGCATCCGCCATTAAAGAAAGACGGCGTACTACAATAAATACTCCAAGAAATGGTGCTAAAAAACCAATCATTAAACTTGTATACAAAGAGTACATTAAAAAATCATACTGAAAAAAAACGTCAATCATTGCTTATCTCTCCATACATCATCGTGGTCATGGTCATGATGATGGTGATCATGTTCATGATTGTGTTCTAATAGATTAACATCATGACCATACATCGCTGACATCATTTCTTCTTTTTTATTTTCAAATGTTTCTTTGTTTCCATGAAAATGAAGACATTTATTTAAGCAGGCAACCTCTGTGACATATTCAGACATGGCACCTATATCATGAGTAACGAGCACCAAAGTAATCCCTTTTTCATTATTAAGCTTTTTCAGCATCGTATAAAAGTTCCGTACTGATTTAGCATCCACACCAACTGTCGGTTCATCTAAAATAAGTAAATCAGGATCACTTACCAGCGCACGTGCTATAAATACTCTTTGCTGCTGCCCCCCCGATAATTGACCAATATTCTCAGATAAATACTCTTCCATCCCGACTTGCTTCACTGCTTCATACACCTTTTGTTTGTACTTCTTTGTCATGAAGCGAAATAAACCTATTTTACCGAACAACCCCATTGAAACTACTTCAAAAACAGTTGCCGGAAAACCACTGTTGAAACTGTTTGCCTTCTGAGAAACAAAGCCTATTCGACTCCAACTGTCGAACTTGTTAATCTCTTCCCCAAATAATTTCACTGTTCCCTCGTTAGGTTTTAACAGTCCTAATATACTTTTAATTAATGTAGATTTACCTGATCCGTTTGGTCCAACTATTCCTAAGAAAGACCCTTGAGGTATTTTTAAGTGAATGCCTTCCAAGACATTTCTTTGATTGTAAGCAAATGAAACCCCTTCTACATCAATCGCTAATGGGTGTCTTTCTTTTTTCATGTTGATCCTCCAATGTTTATGATCAGAATCATTCCGATTTAACTACTCACAAAAGTATACATGAGCCTGCTAAATTTGTAAATCATTTGAGATGTGTCGTATCTTAACAGTTTCTCGCATTTTATGTCTTTCCCCTATATACTATAGGTATAGTTATAAGGAGGCATTAATGATGAAAGCAGAGCAGATTGGAATCATCGATATGGGCTCAAACTCCATTCGATTTGTTGTTTACGATATTAATGAAAAGGCTTGCTATAAAGAGATTCAAAACTTAAAGGTTGTCGCAAGATTAAGTAGTTATATCACAAAAGAAGGCATCATGTCGAAAGAAGGCATTGATATCATTATTAAAACGTTACATAAATTTGAAGAAGTTCTTGCAGATTATAGTATTTCCCGTGTAAAAGGAGTAGCAACTGCGGCAATTAGAAATTCTAAGAATAAACAAGAAATTCTAAAAGCTATGAGAAAATACTCCAGTTTTGATATAAAAATACTTTCTGAAGAAGAAGAAGCCTATTACGGGTATTTAGCAGTCACAAATTCCACACAATTAGAAGAAGGAATTACGATTGATATCGGTGGTGGCAGTACGGAAATAACGTATTTTAAAGATCGGCTTCTTCAGCATTCCCACAGTTTTCCTTTTGGGGCGATTACATTAAAAAACCAATTTGTTGCTGGAAGTACCCCAACTAAAGAAGAGTGGACAAAATTAACATCATTTTTAAAAGAATCCTACTCTTCCCTTCCTTGGCTTCAGGACAAAAGTGTTCCTGTTATAGGTATTGGGGGTAGTGCGAGAAATCTCGCCCTCGTCCATCAAAATATAATTTCTTATCCTTTATCCGGGCTTCATCAATATCAGATGTCAACAGTCGATGTCACATCTGTTCAGAGCAAACTTTCTGGTCTACCCCTCAGCAAAAGGGAAAAGGTAGATGGTTTATCCAAAGATCGTGCTGATATCATTCTGCCTGCCATAGCTGCCATAGAAGAACTTCTTTATCATGTGAGAGCAGATGAGTTTGTGGTCAGTAATAAAGGCTTAAGAGATGGCATTTTTTACAAACTTTTTTTGGAACCACTGAATACTAGTCACTTTCCAAACGTTACCGAGGAAAACTTTTATCAATTATCGATAAACTATAGTTTAAACATAACGAAGCATAAAAATATTGCTGTCCTTTCCAGTTTCCTTGTCCATGAATTGCTTCATCACGAGCTCATTTCTCTAACATCTGAAGATTTAGATCTTATGAAATGGTCTGCCAAAGTGTTTTATATAGGGAGTTCTATTCACCCAGAGGCTAAAAGTCAACACACCTTCTATTTATTGACAAACCAAGCAATAGACGGTCTTTCTCACATGGATCGGCTAGCAGTGGCCTTTATTTCTTCCTTCCAATCTAAATCTAGCTTAAAACAATTTGCAAAACCTTTTAGTCATTGGATAAAGAAAGAAGAAATATCTAAGTATGAATTACTTGGAGCTATTCTTAAGTTTTCTTACGGGCTGAATGCGTCCGATAGAAATGTTATTAAAAAAATAAAAGTATCATTTGTTCATAAAAGAACCATTGGTTTGAATATTTTTCACACAGACGATCCATTCTTTGAAGAATTTAATGCAACGAAATATAAGAAACATCTTGAACGCGTATTGAATAAATCAATTCAGTTAACGTTTGTGCCTATTTAACTTTTTAGGAGGTCTGCTATGAAAAATAAATCCAAACGACAAGCAGTGAATTTAGACGATCCTCTATACTATAATAACCGCGAATTAAGCTGGTTATATTTCAACAAAAGAGTATTGGAGGAAGCATCTGATACACGTAACCCATTATTAGAAAGATTGAAGTTCCTCGCAATTTTTGGAACAAATCTAGATGAGTTTTTCATGGTACGGGTAGCAGGCCTAAAAGATCAACTAAAGTTAGGATTTAACAAGTTAGATAGTATCTCTGGAATGACACCTAATCAGCAATTACAAAAAATTAGTCAACAAAGCCGTCGACTCGTTAAATCACATGATCAACTCTTTAAAGACACGTTGAAACCAATACTCAAAGGGGAAGGTATACAGTTTTTCTATATAGAAGATTTAAACGCTACTCAATACAACTTTGTATCGAACCATTTCAAAAACTATATTTTCCCTGTACTTACTCCTATGGCTATTGATGCTTACCGTCCTTTTCCGATACTCCTTAACAAAAGTCTTAACCTAGCCGTTTTATTAGAGGACAACTCTTCCGACACATCTGCCAGATTAGCAATTGTACAAGTCCCTGCTGTTTTAAACCGAACACTTAACATTCCTTCCTCTAACAAAAATAAAGGGTTTGTGATGCTTGAAGAGGTTATTAGCTATTTTATCAAAGAACTATTTCAAGGTAATAAAGTTCATTCTGTATCTCCTTTCAGAATTACAAGAAATGCTGATTTAACCATTCAAGAAGAGAGTGCAAGTGATTTATTAGGTGAAATTGAGAAGGAATTGAAAAAGCGTAAGTGGGGCTCTGCAGTAAGATTGGAAATCCAAAAAGGAAACATGGACAAGAAAGTATTGCTTTTTTTATTAAAAGTTCTGGAGTTAAAGCAAGATGATGTTTATGAAGTCGAGGGCTCTATAGATCTTTCGTTCTTGTTAAATTTTTACGATCAGGAATCCACATACTTTGAACATCTTGTATATAAAAAATTGTTCCCTCAGTATCCTGAAGGTTTATCAATGGATGACGATATATTTGATGTTGTAGATAAAAAAGATTTATTTTTCCATCATCCCTATGAATCATTTCAACCTATTGTCGACATGATTGCTCAAGCGGCTACAGACGACCGAGTTCTTGCTATTAAACAAACTCTCTATCGTGTTAGCGGAGATTCCCCAATTATAAAATCGTTAGCAAAAGCAGCGAAATACGGAAAACAAGTCACCGTTTTAGTCGAAATAAAAGCAAGATTTGATGAGCAAAAAAACATTCAATGGGCGAAAAAGTTAGAAAAAGCAGGTTGCCACGTCATTTATGGCCTGACAGGATTAAAAACGCACAGCAAGATCACGCTTATTATTACGAAAAAAAATGAAAAAATTCAAAGATATGTTCACCTTGGTACTGGTAACTACAACGATACTACCGCCAAATTTTATACGGATATGGGAATTTTCACTTCAAAGGAATCGTTTGGAGAAGATGCTACCAATTTTTTTAACGTACTAAGCGGATACAGTGAAAATCCTTCTTGGCGGGAATTAGTTCTCGCTCCTTTTGAAATGAGAGATACTTTTGTAGAGATGATTCATCGCGAAATTATCGAACATGAGAAAAACTCTGACGGGCGTATCATCGCTAAAATGAATTCCTTAACCGATAAACCCATTATTATAAAACTTTATGAAGCAAGCCAAGCAGGGGTGAAAATTGATTTAATTGTACGAGGAATATGTTGTTTGAAACCTGGGATTAAAAATGTAAGCGAAAACATTCGGGTAATCAGTATTGTTGATCGTTTTCTCGAGCATAGTCGTGTTTTCTACTTTCATCAGAATGGAGCAGATAAAATATTTCTTTCGTCTGCTGATTGGATGACAAGGAATATGGAAAAACGCATTGAACTTCTTTTCCCTGTTTATGAAGATCGAGCTAAAAAACGAATTAAAGAAGTTTTGGAAACAACTTTATTAGACAATAAAAAGGCTCGTTCTCTTCAAACTGATGGCAGCTATTGCTATGTAGACAACAAAGAAACGAGAAACATTCAGAGCCAACATATTATCTATCAGCTAGCGGCTAAGAATAATACTACTAGATAGAAAAGTGAACCGCCTTGCGTATAAGAATAGCGGCAAAGCGGTCTTTTATTATACAGCGTCAGCTTCCACCGCCCCGAGTAGCACCTACGCAGTGCGTGTAGGTGCTACTTGAAAGGATGTTGGTTTCCCTTGATACGTGTGGTGTGAAGGTAGCTGCCAATTTTATAAATTCTTATCTTGGAACAAAAAGGATGTCTCGTTAGCTCAAAGTTTGAACTAACGAGACATCCCCTTTTATTAAAATTTATATGTTACTAATCATAAGCCAAAAGTTCTGTAATTTCAGCATTCTCCTGTATTTCCACAGCATACTCACTTTTGGCATGCCCATTTTCATCTTTATAATTTTCTAAGCCAGTCATTCCTCGATGGTAAGCAGTTAAAGCATGGTTCCAATCGCCATATTCGTTATGCAGAAATTCTAAGTAAACGACAGATAATTGTATGGAAAAGTGCGGATCAAATAATTTCTCATCATCATATGGAAGATCTGCCATATCTGCTATCCAAGGACCAGTATTTTTCATAAATTGTGCTAACCCATAAGCATGCCCATACTTTGTTTCAGGACCTACTAACGACGGGTCAAACTGCCCTCCAGTCTCTATCTTTAAGAGTTCATAAACAATATAGGGGTCAACATTTCTCTTTTGAGATTCAAGTGCTAATAAAGTCCCCCATTCTCTTTTAAAGAGTTTATTGCTATCATCATACAACTGATCAGCTACGTGACGCGCTTCGCCCCATCCGTCATATTCACTTGCATCATAATCATCTGGCAGCTGCTCAAAAAAAGCTTCCATTCTTTCCAATTCTAAATTGACTAGCGGTTCTCGCTGTTCTACTTTTTCAAGTTTCAATTCTTCAATTGATTTTTGAGTAGTCGAATACTCGCGGCCTAAAATAATTGAAGCTCCAACGAGGACAACAATTGTAATGATCATTATAATCATTTGATTGCGCATTGTTTGTTCCTCCTTCATAAAATAACTACAAATTAGCATAATAAACGTTTTACACACAAGTTGCAACTTATTACACTCATTTACTAGTACCCTTAATAGTAGAATTGCAAACAACAGCTATTTATGTTTTGAATATAAAAGGGTGATCAGGATCCTGATCACCCTACAAACGATAGCTGTGAAAACAAAAAATCCATTTCCCAGTCTTCAACTGCAATTAAACATGATTATTGCACATTTCTCCTAAATTAACATATTTTAAATAATCTTAAGTTAATCATATCTGTTTACTACAGTAGGAGGTAATACATTGAATCCGTTTATAAAAGATGTTGTTAATCAAAAAATCAAAAATCTAACAGCTAAAGAACTTATTCGTATGGGACGTCAAGAAGGCATTTCACTCACAGTGAAAGAAGCTAACCAAATTCTTTCCATTTTACACGCACAACCATTTGATATTAGTAATAAAAACCAGGTAAATAATATTAAAGCACAATTAAAACAAAAATATCCCCAGCTCTATCAGCAGGGAATACTTTTGTTGAAACCGTATGAACATTATTTAGAGTAAGATAATACTTCCCTTCAAAAGCTTTTAAAGAGTGTTGGACAGGTAGGAAGAAAAACATGTTCAATACTTTTTTTATTTCAGCTGTTTCATATATTAGCGTTGATCGAAGAAACGAAGGCTGTGACTACAGTAGCAAAAAAAATAGCGAAAAACCCCTCAGGAAGACTTTTTCGCAGAGGCTGAAGTCGTTTCCCGCAGAAAACAGCCAACAGGCTTTTTAATCCAGGTCATTAGTTCACGAATTAGTTATTACTAACAATTCCTCTTTTAGTGAAGGATTAAAAGTTTGAGCTTTTAACATTTCTATTTCTTTTTGATAAGGAGCTTTTTTATTTTTTTTATCTGTTCCTACATAAGGTGTCTCTAATATCTTAGGAACTTCCTTTAGTGCATCATGGAAAATAACTCGTTCTAGCGTTTCAAATCCAATATGGCCAAAACCAATATTTTCATGACGGTCTTTACTGGCTCCTTTAATATTTTTACTATCATTCACGTGGAGTACCTTTAGTCGATCTAACCCGATGATCCGATCGAATTCTGCTAGTACAGCATCTAGATCATTCACTATATCATAGCCCGCATCATGTACGTGACACGTATCAAAACAAACGGAGAGTTGTTGATTGTGAGTCACTCCGTCTATAATTTTAGCTAATTCTTCAAAAGACCGACCACATTCAGTTCCTTTTCCTGCCATTGTTTCTAAAGCTATTTGCACGTCTTGATCCGGATCTAAAACCTCATTTAATCCTTCAATAATTTTTTTAATCCCTTCATCAGGACCTGCACCAACATGAGCGCCTGGATGAAGTACGATCTGTTTTGCACCTAGTGCTTCTGTACGATCAATCTCACTTTTAAGGAAATCGACTCCTAATCGGAAAGTTTCCGGCTTAGTTGTATTTGCAATATTAATAATGTAAGGTGCATGCACAACGATATTAGAGATATTATTGGCTTTCATATGTGCTTGACCTGCTTCTATATTCAAGTCTTCAATTGCTTTTCTACGGGTATTCTGTGGCGCTCCTGTATAAACCATAAATGTCGTTGCACCATATGAAGCAGCCTCTTCACTGGCTCCTAACAGCATTTTTTTACCACTCATTGAAACATGAGATCCTAGTAACATCTTATTTTCCCCCTTCAAATCTAACGAGATAATACTGAAAACGTACTTTTTTATATGTAGTGAAGCTTAAAGTCCCAGTAATAAGAACTTACCACTCTTCCGGAAACCAAATTAATATGTCTGGGATGAGTGGTAAGAAATTTTTTTATTTTTTCCGGTTCAGTCTTCGTTGTCGTGTTGCATCTCTTTCCATTTGTTGTTTTGCTTTCTTCTTATAGCCTGGTTTTACTTTTTTAGGAAGTTTAATTTTTGCGTTGGCACCCTTATCATCAGACTTTACTGATCTGTTTTGTACCTGAAATGATCTCTTTTCGATCGTAGTCCATTCATCTTTTTTCAGTTCTGTATACTTAAAATTAATTTTCTGTTTTTCTAGTCTTTCAATACTATTCTGATCATCTCTTCCATAAAGGGTAATGGCAATACCATCCCACCCGGCACGAGCTGTTCTTCCTACTCGGTGAACGTAATATTCTAATTCTTTAGGAATTTCATAATTTATAATATGACTAATTCCTTTGATGTCAATTCCTCTGGCCACTAAATCAGTTGCGACCAAATATTGAATTTCAGCATCTTGCAATTTTTTTAATACTTTTTTACGATTCCGAGCAGGAACACCGCCGTGAATACAATCAACATTCAAGCCTTCTTTTTGCAAGCGGCTGAATACTTTGTTCGCTGAGTCTTTTGTGTTAGTAAAAATAATCGCCAGAAAAGGATTAACCTTTTTTGCTATTCTCACAAGTAAGTCTTCACGGTCTCGATCTCGATCCGGCACGAGCCAATGTTCCATGCGAGTTGGAGAAGCACCTTTTGCTTCCACTTCAATTTGCTTTGGATTCTTCATATATTTTTGCAGGAAAGGCTTTAACTTTTCAGGAATTGTTGCTGAAAAAACTAGAAGCTGAAGATCCTCACCTAATCGAGATGCAATGAGATCCACATCTTCAATGAAGCCCATATCAAGCATTTGATCCGCTTCATCAACGACAAAGGTTTTTATGGCGGATGGTTTTAACGCCTGCTGGTTTAACATATCTAAAATTCTTCCTGGTGTACCTATGATGACATGCGGTTGATTTTTAACTTTTTCAATCATACGCAGACGATCTGTCCCACCAACTACTAATGATGTCGTAATTGGATCTTCACTCGTTTGACTATATGAAGTAAAAACTTCGTATAGCTGTGTGGCTAATTCTCTAGTTGGAGCTGCAATAATATGTTGGGTGGTTTTTGATGCAGGATCTACATTGTGAAGTATTGGCAATAGAAAAGCTAATGTTTTTCCTGTGCCTGTATGTGATCTTCCAATGACATCTTGTCCATTCTTTATTGCTGGTATGAGGCGTTCTTGAATTTCAGTAGGTAAATTTATCCCATTATCCTTCAAGGCTTCAATAAGAAAGCTCTTTAATTCAAATCGTTCAAAATTATGTTTCATCTTACTCCTTCTTTCTCTTTTCGTCTTTATACAAAACGAATCGGCTAAGCTAATTACCTATTTTATCATGAAAACAATCGTGAATGCTAGTTCTAAAGAAGACTTTACTTGTTATCTCCTCAAGATTAATTCGTTTCTTCTTCCCCTCTATGTCTAAATCCAAAATACATTACATATTTTGCGTACCTTATTCTATTTTATGAGAATAACGCCCAAACAACTTTTGATGGTTTGCATATGACTAATAAGAGAAGAATTTGCACGAAAGGATGATATTCATGTTTGGCCCTCCACCATATCAACAATTTCAACCACCTTCTAATCCGGGCTTTAATCTTTTTCAACCTGGTCCTTTCACCGGTGGCGCGCCTCAAGCCCCACCCGCTGCTGCTGCATCAGGTGGAAAGGGATTTTTATCTAAATTACTCGGTGGGAAAGCTGCTGCTGCTGCTGCACCTGCCGTTACCGGCGCTCCTTCTGTTGCAAGCGGGATGAATATTGGTCAAATGCTAGGTTATGCTCAACATGCTCAACACGTTATTAAAACTGTTCAAACAGTAGGACCAATCGTTCAACAATATGGTCCCCTTCTAAAGTCTTTACCCGCTTTACTTGCTGTATTAAAATCAAATACGGATGATGCCGAAGACTCTTCCACTTCAGAAGAACCTGCTGATCCTTCAGAGGAAGATAAAGAATCAACTTCATCGAAATCTAAAGCCTCACCCGCTATTGAAAAAAAGGTGAAGAAACAAGTTCCTGTGCCGAAAAAAATCACTCCTAAGAAAAAAGTATCTACATTCCAATCCGAACCGTCAAAACCAAAACTTTATGTATAGTGTTTTACTGGAAATTTACCTACATCGTCTGACACGATGTAGCATACATAGTAAGGAATATTTTATCACATTTCCTCGAATCTTTTTATTGACTAATCGGAATTAACATAGTAAAATTTTTATTTTAAATTATTTTGTGCTATAATAGAAATATTATTGTATTGGAGGAATGTCTATGTTTAAAGTGGGAGACAGTGTCGTTTACCCTTACCATGGGGCAGGGCAAATTAAAGACATGGAAGAAAAAGATATTCTTGGTGAAAAACTAACGTACTATGTTGTTTATTTCCCTTTGAATCACGTAACATTAATGCTTCCAGAAAAGCGTATTCAAGAATCCGGTTTAAGGAAAATCATTGAAACTACCCAGCTTGAAGAACTGGCAGTAGCTTTAAAAACCTGCGAAGTCCCCGTTAAAAAAGAGGCAGCTCGTCCATATTCAAAGGAAAATGAAACACTTCTGAAAACCGGTAGTATTTTAGATGCTGCAAGCGTCATTGCAAACTTAACTTCAAAAGAGGGCGAACGAAACAACGGCCTTCATATGGAAGATCGTAAAAATTTAGATCGCGCTAAACAATTTATCGCCAGTGAATTAATGCTTGTTAATGATATTAGTGAAGAAGAAGCATTAAGCTTTATAAATGAAAATTCCCAGTCACAAGGTGCTTAACAGTTGTTATGTCAAATGAATAGCATTTTAAGAGGGCACTGAAAAAGTCGTTTTTAACTTTTTCAGTGCCCTCTTTTTGCAATTAAAGAAACCTTCACGTGTTATTTATTACCTCCCTTCGCCTTTCTAACCCCTATCTCTTTGATTGTTTTCCAAAGACACAAGCTTTATAATGAGATAGTGAAGTTAGTATAATGGTTACTAGCTGAGAATTGAATTTAAAGAGAAAAATGATATTTGTATTATAGAGGAGGATTTCTCATGGAAGTCATTAAAATATCTCCACGAGGTTATTGCTATGGAGTGGTAGATGCTATGGCTCTGGCCAGACAAGCCGCAGATAATCTGGATTTACCTAGACCTATCTACATTCTGGGTATGATCGTTCATAATAAACATGTTACAGATGCTTTTGAGGTTGATGGTGTTATTACACTTGATGGTTCTAACCGTTTAGAAATACTAAAACAGGTAGAAAAAGGGACAGTTATTTTTACAGCTCACGGTGTTTCTCCTGAGGTAAGAGAGTTAGCAAAGAAAAAGGGGCTTACTACTATTGACGCTACCTGTCCGGATGTAACAGTGACTCACGACCTTATTCGTAATAAAAAAGATGAAGGATACGAATTCATCTATATAGGAAAGAACGGTCATCCAGAACCAGAAGGGGCTATTGGCGTTGCTCCTGATGTTGTTCATCTTGTAGAATCCGTCAAAGATGTAGAAAATTTAGAACTTAACAATGATAAGATACTTGTTACAAATCAGACAACAATGAGTCAATGGGACGTCTCCCATGTGATAAATGCGGCAATTAAAAAGTATCCTCATGCAGAAGTTCACAATGAAATATGTCTAGCCACTCAGGTACGTCAAGAGGCTGTCGCCAAGCAAGCTGGTGAAGCTGATCTACTTATCGTGGTCGGTGATCCGAAAAGTAACAACTCGAATCGCCTTGCTCAAGTTTCCAAAGATATTGCAGACACACCATCTCACCGCATTAGCCATGTAAATGAAATTCACTTGGAATGGCTAAAAGGCATTGATAAAGTTGCTGTCACTTCTGGAGCAAGTACACCCACACCTATTACAAAAGAGGTTATTACTTTTCTGCAAAACTTTGATGAGGATGACCCACACACTTGGGATACTACTAGTATGGTGAAATTAACTAAAATTCTTCCAAAGATTAAAAAGAAGAAAAAAATTCAAAAAGTATAGTATTTTAAGAAGAAGGCCGCCAAAATATTTTTGGTGGCCTTCGCTCTAGTCTAGAACCTGCCTAGAGCGGATTCAAGTTTCTAAATTATATCAACTCTTTATAAGTAACACTCTTTCTACAAAAATCGGAAAGGATCGGTATGAACATTAGAACTAATAACCTCTGTATCATATTTCTTATCTCTAAGAAAAAGTTCTACTTTTTTCCGTACCCCTTCTTTCATAATTTTTTCTACATTATGTCCAGGGTCTACCATCGCTAACCCTTCTACCATCGCATCGTGAGCCACGTGATAGTATAGATCCCCGGTCACATAAACATCCGCACCTTGCCTTATTGCCTGGAAAGTGTATTTGTTTCCATCACCACCAAGAACAGCTACTTTTTTAACTTTCCGATTTCCTTCACCAACCACACGAAGACCCTTTACGTCAAAAGCAAGCTTCACTTTCTCCGCGAATTCATCTAACGTTAACTCATTTTCCAAATAACCAATTCTTCCTAAACCCAAGGGTTCTCCAGGAGAAGCTATTTGATATAGATCATAGGCAACTTCCTCATAGGGATGTGCTTTGGTCATCGCTTGGATTACTTTTTTTTGCTGAGATGCATGGTACACCGTTTCTATTTTTATTTCATCCACAAATGCCATTTTACCTTTTTCGCCGATGAAAGGATCCGTTCCTTCCTCAGGTTTAAAAGCACCCGTGCCTAGTGAGTTAAAGGTGCAGTGACTATAGTTACCTATATATCCCGCTCCTGCTCCTCCAAGCGCTTGTCTTACGTTATCAGCCTGCTCTTCAGGAACAAACACAACAAGCTTCATTAATGGATCCGTATCTGTCTCGACGAGTACACGAAGGTCAGTTAGTTCTAATGCATCTGCCATCATGTCATTTACACCACCTGGTGCTACATCCAGGTTTGTGTGAGCAGCGTAGACAGTGATATTATGTTTAATAAGTTTTTCAATTGTCCTTCCATACCCAGTATCAGTGCGCAGAGCTTTAATAGGTTTGAATATAACAGGGTGATGAGCAATGATTAAGTCAACATCATTATCAATAGCTTCATCAACCACTGTCTCCAAGACATCTAATGCTACCATTACTTTTTTTATCGGTTTATTTAACGTGCCTACCTGTAAACCGACCTTATCACCTTCAACAGCATAAGATTTTGGTGAAAATTGTTCAAATGACTGAATAATCGTTTGGCCATTCGCTAACTTCACGATAATTCCTCCTTGATCCATTGTAATCTTTTTGAAATTTCATTCATTTTTTCTTCTTTATTTGTTTCTTTTTTTGCTTGTTGAATTTGTGATCTCACGTGTTCTAATTTTAACTCTTCCCTTATCCATTTCTTTTGAAAAGTAGAATTTTTATTTTTCAATAAACAAGGTCCCATCCAGAGTTCTTTTTCTAAGTTGTCGCTATACATTGCAGAAGGTTTACCTGGCTCTGCAACAATTATTTCATAAATATGCTCATCTTCTTCTACCATTTCTTCTGCTATCAAACTCCACTGATGTTGATAGAGCCATTTTCTAATATGATTAGCAGCTACATTTGGTTGTAAAACCAGTCGTTTTACATTCACTAATTGTTGTTTGCCTTCATCTAAAATGGAAGTTATTAATGGTCCGCCCATGCCCGCTATCACAACAGTATCGACATTTTCCCCTTCAAGAACTTCCAGTCCACTACCTAACTTCGCTGTAATTTTTGACGATAATTCATGTTTGTTAATTAGAGATCTTGCTGAGCTCAACGGTCCTTCATTTACTTCTCCGGCAATGGCCGTTTTACACTTTTGGTTTTGCACCAAAAATACAGGTAAATAAGCATGATCTGTGCCGATATCTGCTACAGTGTCTCCAATCACGTATCCACCAACAGTATGTAATCGTATCGAAAGATTTTGTTCATTCATAAAAATCACCTTAGCTCCTATGTTAATACTGGTTCAATGCATTTTAAAAAATAATAATGTTTTTGAACTTCCTTTTATATGACAAAAAGAAGGATACATGATCCTTCTTTTACTAATTAATTATTCAGATTCAGCCATAATAAATTCAGCTACAGCATCAGCTTCTTCTCCTGCTACTAGTCCATCAGGCATATTACCCGGACCTTCTGCAATTGCAGCCAGAACATCATCGTGCGAAAGATTTCCGCCATTTAATGGTGGACCTGACGCACCACTCAAGTCTCCGCCGTGACAACCTGCACAGGTACCTTCAAAAATATTTTCTCCTAATTCCACAGGACTTGCAAATTCTTCTTCCGCAGCGTTTTCATTGCCTTCACCATTTTCGGATGCAATATCCTCCTGATTAATACCAACAAACGATAAAACAATGATTAAACCGATCCCTAGAAATGCAGTTAATGCGAAAGGGAATAGTGGTTTTCCTCTCATCTGTATGTACCTCCCTTATTATATACTAAGATAATTAATTTTAAACGCTTCACATCGCAAAGCTCTATTATATTGTATATGAAAAACTAACAATAGAAAAGTAAAATATCTATTTCCATCACATTTGATATTTTTATCGATCGGATAACCCAAAATCCTCCGTCATAGCCCGAGGATCGTCTGTAATAATAGCATCAACCCCACATAGTTTACATATTTTAGCTTCTCGTATCGTTTTGATGTTATAAACCCTCACCGGAACATTTTTTTTACTCCATCTCCGATAATATCTTATCGACTGAAAGCTATGTCGTATGTGTATGCCATCCGCTTTTATTTTCTGTGCATAATTTGGTCCTCTGAAAATTGGAGTTTTCGTCAACAAAGCCGTTTCGATTTCAGGAGCTTGTTTTTTTATTTCGGCTATATACGGATGATAGAATGTTGAAATAATGACGGAATGAGTAACGCCATGTTGTAGAATTTCATTTACACAACTTTTCACAAATAAATGGTGATTATCAGATTGCTGCTTCAATTCAACATGTAGCTTTAAGGAATGATCTTTTGACCAATTTAGTACTTCAGCAAAAGAAGGAATCTTCTCTCCTCTAAATGATTCTTTAAAACTACTTCCTGCATCAAATTGTTTTAACTCTTGTAATGTAAAAGAACGAACAGCACCACTTCCATTTGTAGTCCTGTTAATTGTTGAATCATGAATAACGACCGGGATATTATCTTTAGACCATTGAATATCGAACTCTATTCCTTTTATAGGGTATTTTACAGCTGACATAAAGGCAGCCAGCGTATTCTCAGGGGTGTAACGATTGTTTCCTCTATGCGCAATAATGTCCATCGCTAAAACTCCTTTCTATATTCCTTGACCAACTACTAGTGCGATAAATAATAGTATCCCAGTTCCTCCTGCGATATATAAATAATGATAACGAAATCTCCACCCAACAATAATCCATACAATACATAACAGGACTATTCCCGTCCCCAAAGCAAATAAATTATCTAGGAAAAATTCCTCTACAGTTACAATGAGTAATATAAAAGAAATAAATGTCGAAAGAACAACGAAAAGATGTGAAATTGGTTTACTTTTGTTATTGTAGTTCCTTGCCCCTATTATCCCGAGAATTAGAAAACCTCCTAATCCACTTAATTGCACCACTGATGAAAATTGTACGAAAAAAATGATGGCAAGAAGAATAGTAATGATAACTATCATAGTTAAAAAACTGACGATAACTTTACGACTATTTTTAAGGATTGCCTTGATTGCAGTTGACCTGTTCTCATTTTCTTCCTGGAGTTCTCCTTCTGTATATAAACTAAGCAAAAAACGGCAATATGTTTCTGGTAACAATTTATTTTCTTGCCACTTTTTTATTTCGTTTATAATAATATCATTTTTACTCTCCTCCATATAAAGCACCTTTCTCCCTAATTAGGCATATTTTAAATCATTACAATAATCATTCTATTATGTATCTTTGACAGATAACCATGTGATGCACCTAACGTAAAGCTTAGTTTATACTCTCTTATAGGTGCTACTGCTACACTATTTTATTATATCGTCTATTTTATTTTATGTATAATGAAGTTCATAATAAAAACGCACAGCGTCTTTTATTAAAAACAACGTGACCTTTCGCTGCCATTTATTTAACAAAGATAGCTGTTTTCTGTACTTTCTTACTATAAAATAAAAGCTTGAAAGAGGAAAACCTCTCCCAAGCTATATGGTCGTTTAAATATTGATGTTTATTCGAGAAAATCCTTCAGACGTTTACTTCTGCTTGGATGGCGCAATTTACGTAATGCTTTTGCCTCAATTTGTCGAATTCGTTCCCGAGTAACCCCAAATACTTTTCCTACTTCTTCTAAAGTACGGGTTCTGCCATCATCTAGGCCAAATCGTAGGCGTAATACATTCTCTTCACGGTCTGTGAGTGTATCAAGAACGTCTTCTAGCTGTTCTTTTAACAATTCATAGGCTGCAGCATCAGCTGGTGCTAGAGCTTCCTGGTCCTCAATAAAGTCGCCTAAATGTGAATCATCCTCTTCCCCGATAGGAGTCTCTAGAGATACCGGTTCTTGAGCTATTTTCAATATTTCTCTAACTTTATCTGGTGTTAACTCCATCTCTTTAGATACTTCCTCAGGTGTTGGCTCTCGACCTAGATCCTGTAGAAGTTGTCGTTGCACACGAATAAGCTTATTTATTGTTTCTACCATGTGTACTGGAATTCTAATGGTTCTTGCCTGGTCAGCAATCGCCCGGGTAATCGCTTGTCTAATCCACCAAGTAGCATACGTACTGAATTTAAAACCTTTGTCATAGTCAAACTTCTCCACAGCTTTAATCAAGCCCATGTTTCCTTCTTGAATTAAATCAAGGAAAAGCATACCTCGACCAACATAACGCTTAGCTATACTTACAACTAGACGAAGGTTTGCTTCGGCTAATCGCCGCTTCGCTTCCTCGTCACCGTCTTCAATCTTTTTAGCTAACTCAATTTCTTCTGCTGCAGATAATAATGGAACACGTCCAATTTCTTTTAAATACATGCGGACGGGATCATTAATTTTAATACCTGGTGGTACACTTAAATCATTTAAATCAAAAGAATCCTCCTTCTCCACTTGCTGGAGACTTGGTACATTCTCGTTATCATTTATGATTTCTACTCCTTGTTCTCCAAGGTATTCGAAAAATTCATCCATTTGATCAGAGTCTTGATCAAATGCACCTAATCTCTCTGTAATTTCGGCGTAGGTTAATGTTCCTCGCTTTTTTCCTTGTTCTACTAATTGTTCCTTAACCTGATCGATGGTAAGATCACCTTCCGCCAATGGACGAATTGGTTTATCAGCCATACGACCCCTCCTTCCTGAAGTTCACAACAAATACTAAAATTATTGGATTCAATGGTTTTTTAATTCTTGTTTCATTTTGATGATTTGCATCGCTATTAACGCTGCTTCTCCAAAATTATTCATTTCTTCTGCTTTTTTTTGCTGTATTTTTAATTGATCAATTTCTCTATATTTAGGAAATTGATGAATCTGTTTCAGATAATCGTTCAATTCCTGCTCAGACAAGTCATGGTTAACCCTCTTCATCGCAAGACTAGTGGCTTTGCTTCTCAAATCACTATCTGATATTCTTTCTATAAAGTGAGATGGATTTGGGTCGTATCCTTCTCCGTAATAGCTATAAATGAGTGCGGCAATTGCTTGGTAGTCATCAATGTAAAAATTACCACCAATTTCTTTTTGCACATGGTCAGCTATTGACCTAGAATGAAGCATAAGGGCAATAAGTTCTCTTTCCGCATTTTCATGGGCGGGAAGCAATTTCTTGGCTTCCTTTGCTACCCTAGTTTGAACAGCTTTATGAATTTGCCGCTTTTGTTTTTTTTCAGCAACCTTCATTAGACCCATTTGTTCTTGCTTTAATGCTTCTAATGATAAAGAGAACTCATCCGCTAATTTTCTTAAATAGTGATCTCGCTCAACAGCACCGGATAATTGACTAATCTCCTGTAAAATGTTTTCTATATACGTTAAGCGATCTCCTTCTTGTTGAAGATTCTTGCCTTTGCGATAAAATTCAAAAATGAACGACATGAATGTCACACTCTGCAGGATGACATCCTGGTTAAATCGTTTTGAACCATGTTTTCTTATATAATCATCGGGATCGTCTCCATCAGGCAGTAATGCTACCTCTACTTCGAGACCAACATTCCGCAGTAATTGCCCGTTTTTATAGGTTGCTTGCATACCAGCATGGTCAGAATCGTAACAAATAATAATCCGATCAATATTTCTGCGCAACATTTTTGCTTGATTTTCAGTTAATGCCGTACCCAATCCGCCTATCCCGTTGTCTATACCCGCCCTCCATGCAGAAATAACATCAACATACCCTTCAAACAAAACAGCTTCACTTTTCTTTTTCATTAAAGGGCGAGCCTGATGAAAATAATAGAGAATATCACTCTTATTAAAAAGCTGGGATTCGGGACTATTTAGGTATTTAGGCTTACCATCATTTAACACACGACCACCAAAAGCAACCATTTTCCCTTGTCGGTCCCAAATGGGAAACATGATTCGGTCTCGGAATTTGTCATACGCTTTGGAGTCAGAGTCTCTTAAACCGACGAGACCCGCTTGTTCCATCTCTTCCATGGAAAAATCCCTTTTCAGTAAAAAACGGGAAAGAAACTCCCAGGAATTTGGTGCGTATCCAATTTGAAAGTGGTCAATAACCTCTTTCGTGAATCCTCTACCCCTTAAATACTCTCTTGCTTGTTTCCCTTCATCAGAAACGGTCAATACATGATGGTAGAGCTTTGCTGCTAGCTGGTGCGCTTCGTGCCAACTCTTTGATTTGTTATCTGAACTCTCGTCCGTTTTGGACAGAGCATCTAATTCTGGAATGGTTACATCTGTTTTATTGGCCAGTTTTTCAACTGCTTCAATAAAACTAACATCTTCTATTTCCATGACAAATGAAAATGCATTCCCACCAGCGCCACAACCAAAACAATGGTACAACTGTTTATCGGGTGAAACAGAAAAAGAGGGCGTTTTTTCTCCATGAAAAGGACATAACCCTTGGAAGTTTCTTCCCTGTTTTTTAAGCTGAACATACTCACTAACTATATCAACGATATCCAGTGATTGACGGACTTGTTCAATTTTTTCATCAGGAATTCGTTGACTCACCAGACTCACCAACCTTTTATTTCAAAACATTCCTTAACCGCGGAAGCACCTAAGCTTCGATTGAGGTATTATCTTGTTTGTTTCGGATTACACCCGATCCTCCTTATAGCGTTTTTAGGTCATAGCAGTACAGCTCTTCATTAGCTTCACTTGGAGGGTGACAAGGCACCGTACAAAATAATCTATTCCTGATCAGGTAATTCCACTCTCCTCTTCACTCAATGAAAAACTTACTATGGTTTAATCAACAACTGGATTCATCACCATCGACAAAAATCCTCATATTTTTCTTTTGCATATGTTGGTTATTCTACATCCATTTTCAGAATCCTTCTTTTTTGGCCACTTATTCCATATTCCCTAAAAAAATAAGAGAGAAGAAATAAATTAACATAATGACTCTTACTATCTTTACCAAAAAAAAAATAAAAAGTCTTGACATTTACAATTTATTTGTTCTCACTGTAATTATTCCTATTTTTATTTATTATTATCAAGTCACAATATTTCATTATATAGGATAAATTGACTTTTGACTAGAATTTTCTCTTATTTCTCATTTTTCTAGAAAAGACAGTTCAAATACTAGTAAATCCACGTTCCAAACAACACTTCAAGTGCCCATACAAACGATGACACTAGTTAATAATTAGAAAATCATAAGAACTTGAATGACTATTTTAGAAAAGAAATTATATTATAAATTTATTTTAATAATTTTAAATGCAGGCTGCTATTTAAACTATGTCGCGCTGAAAAAAATCTTGAAAAGCTTATTAATCATCTAATAAATAAAAACAAGAATAAAAAGTAAAATATCGGATAAACATCTTAATACCGTGTTTCTTCACTTAAATATATTTTTCACAAGCAAAATATGCCCACATAAACGAAGACCCAAAGGAGGAAACCCCAGTGAGCCTTTAACCATTTATTCTTTTTCTTTACGCTGGACAATTTGAAATATTAGATTTGCTGTTTCTTCTACTGCTTTAGTCGACACGTCAATTACTTCACACCCAATGCGCTTCATTACTCCGGCCGAGTAAACAAGTTCATCTTCAATGCGTTGAATTTTAGCATAGTTTGCTTCTTCTTTTAGTCCCAGAGCTTTTAAACGCTCTGTTCGAATACCATTCAACTTAACGGGACTGATCGTTAAGCCAATTACCTTGTCACTATTTATAGAGAATAGTTCCTCCGGTGGTTCTACTTCAGGAACTAAAGGAACATTGGCAACTTTGAGACGCTTATGGGCAAGATATTGTGATAATGGTGTTTTTGACGTTCGAGACACACCTACAAGCACAACATCGGCCCGCAGAATGCCTCTAGGATCTCTTCCATCATCATATTTCACCGCAAATTCAATGGCTTCTACTTTTTTAAAATAATCCTCATCCAGCATATGGATAAGACCAGATTCATTTTTAGGAGGACATTGTAACTTCTTTTCCATCATGGCAACCATTGGTGAAAGAATATCATGCGAAGGTATATTATGGAGCTTTGCCTGCTCAACCAGATGTGTCTTAACTTCCGGAAGAACAACAGTAAATGCAATCATTCCATGATTTTCTTTCGCAAGAGCAATAACCTCATCTACCGTCCCGATATCTCCCACATAGGGAATACGTTGTATCATTGTTTTATCTTCATCAAATTGACTAATCGCTGCTTTTACTACTAGTTCAGCAGTTTCACCAACAGAGTCCGATATAACATAAACGATCGACCGATTAACGGGAATTTGTGAATTAATCATATATACTCCTCTCATTTTGACAGAGAAACCTTAAGAATGAATATCATCATCAGCAATAAATACGAATGCTTTCGTTATATTCGTCTTCGTCAATCGCCCAATTACTTCATGGTGGATTTCGCCATCAGTTTCAACTTCTTTTACGACAGGAAGTCCGTCGATTTGCTTGCCTATTAGTTTGTTTGCTACTTCCAACATACTGTCAGAAGGATGACATGTTGTAACATTTGGCATCCTCGTCATGATTATACTTACTGGAACTGATTCTAAGTCTTGCTTCCCCATACTTGCCCGAAGCAAATCCTTTCTAGAAACAATCCCGATCAGGTGTTTCCTTTTATTAACAACAAAGAGAGTTCCGACATCCTCAAGAAACATCGTGCATATCGCATCGTACACAGATGCCGATTCCTCCACAACTACCGGAATTGATTGAAACTCTTTTACCGTTAGCTTTTTCATTCGTTCATTAAAGAGCTGTGAACCGGTCTTACCGGTATAATAATAGCCCACTCGCGGTCTAGCATCTAAAAATCCAGACATGGTCAAAATAGCGAGATCAGGTCTTAAAGTTGCTCGCGACAATGAAAGTTTTTGAGCAATTTGCTCACCAGTAATAGGACCGCTTTCTTTTACGATAACAATAATCTTTTCTTGTCTTTCATTAAGTTCCATTGCCTTCACCGCCCTCTGTACTCAGGCAAGAGTAATTCTAACTAACCTTATTATATCTTAGTCTTCCCTGCAGGTCTAAAATCTTTCTATTCCTCTGCATGAAACACAATCACTTGGAATTCAGCAAAAGACGTAATGATTGCGGCAACTTTTTTCATTTGTGCTAATCTATTTTGCTTGATATCATTATCTTCGGCCATGACCATAATATTTGCAAAATAATCATGAATAACTGGTTCCAACTCTTTTAATTGCGCATACGCGTCAGAAATATTCCCCTCTTCCAAAAGCTGAGCAATTTTTGATTGTTTTTCTTCCGCTTTGTTTTGCAATGTTATTTCTGCTTGCTCTTTTAGAAGAACAGTGTTTACCTCTTCTTGATCATTCGCTTTTTTAGCAATATTCAGGACGCGACTGAATGCTTCCACATCTTTTTTAAATTCATTCGTATTTAGTAATGTCATTAAAAATTCTGCTCGATAAACTGTTTTAGAAACAAATCCTATCTCGGTACTCAGAACAGCATCCGCGACATCATAGCGGACGCCCCGCTCCTGAAGCATATTTTTATAACGGAGCCTTATAAAATCCTCCATGTCTTTCATGACATCTACTTTATCACGGTTTAGAAGGCCTTTTTCAGCAATAATTTCAAGCGTTTCCTTGATTACCGAAAATAAATTAACATCCCATTCTTGTGATAAAAAGATTGTTAATACTGCCGCAGTTTGACGGCGCAAGCCATGTGGATCTTGAGAACCGGTTGGTATGTTACCAATTCCGAAACTAGTAACAATTGTATCTAATTTATCAGCTACGCTAACATAGGCACCAATAGACGTGCTTGGTGGCTGATCACCAGATTGTTTTGGTAAATAATGCTCACGGATTGCTTTCGCTACTTCTGCTTCTTCACCAAACTTTAGAGCATACTCTTCCCCCATTCTTCCCTCCAGTTCCGGAAATTCATTGACCATGTGGGTTACTAAATCAGCCTTTGCTAGTTGGGCAGCACGCTTTGTTTGATTAAGTTGAGTGGGACTAGCTCCTGTTTTTACAGCGATCTTTTCTGAAATTTCTTCTATCCTCCGAACTTTGTCACCAACAGAACCAAGTTTTTCGTGATAAACAATTGCTTCTAAACGAGGTAACCTTGAATCTAGTGACTTTTTCAAATCCTCCTGATAGAAAAACTCAGAGTCAGCAAGGCGTGCCCGTAATACTTTTTCATTTCCTTTTTGAACGTTCTCTAAATGACGATGATCACCATTACGGACAGTCACGAAATGAGGCAGCAGCTCTCCTGCTTTATTTTTCACCGGGAAATATCGCTGATGTTCACGCATCGATGTAATTAATACCTCATCAGGAACTTTTAAAAATCGTTCGTCAAAGTTTCCAAAAAGAGCTGTAGGGTATTCTACCAGATTATTTACTTCTTCCAATAATCCGTCATCAATAGGAATGACCCAGTCTTCACTCTCTGCTATTCGCTCGATTTGAGTGCGTATAGCCTCTTTTCTCTCCATTGGGTTTACCATAACATGCTCACTTAAAAGCGTTTCAACGTAACTATCAGCATCAGCCAGCTGTCTCGTTGTCCCTAAAAAACGATGTCCTATCGTTTCATTGCCGGTATGGACGTTCGTTATTTCAAACGGAATAACCTCGGATCCATATAATGCTACAAGCCACTTCACGGGTCTGACATAACGGAGGTCATTGGCACCCCACTTCATGTTTTTAGGAAAAGGAACACGCAGAATAACATCTTTTAATTGCGGTAGAAGTTCAACTGTCTTTTGACCCGTCACATGCTTTTTAACAAAAACGTATTCCTCGCCTTTTAATTCTTTGAAAAATAAATCATCGACAGAAACCTTTTGTCCCCTTGCAAATCCTTGAGCCGCTTTCGACCAGTTTCCTGACTCATCCATCGCAATTTTCTTAGAAGGTCCTTTTGCTTCTTCTTCAATATCACGTTGTGTTCCTTCCAACCCTTTAATGACTATTGCTAGGCGTCTTGGAGTTGAGTAAGCCTCTATGTTATTATATCGAAGGCGATTTTCCTTCAACCACTTTTCTACTAATCCCGATAGATTGTTCATTGCATCCGTGACAAATCTCGCAGGCATCTCTTCTAATCCAACTTCTAGCAATAACGATTGATTATTCATGAGATGTTTCCTCCTTATCCTTCAACATTGGAAATCCTAAATCTTCCCGTACATTGTAATACTGCTGAGCACAATTCCTTGCTAAGTTTCTGACCCGTCCAATGTACCCCGTTCGCTCGGTTACCGATATGGCACCTTGCGCATCTAATAGATTAAATACGTGCGAGCATTTTAAAACATAGTCATAAGCAGGTATAACAAGTTTTTCTTCTAAAATTCTCTGTGCTTCTTTCTCATATTTAGAGAACAAATCAAACAGCATCGCTGCATCTGCAACCTCAAACGCATATTTTGACTGTTCATATTCATTTTGTAAAAAGACATCTCCATACGTGAATCCATTCACCCATTCAAGATCAAATACATTTTCTTTATCTTGAATGTATGAAGCAAGTCTTTCAATACCATAAGTGATTTCAACAGATACAGGCTTAGCGTCTAAACCGCCTACTTGCTGGAAATAAGTAAATTGGGTGATTTCCATTCCATCGAGCCATACTTCCCAACCTAGTCCCCATGCAGCTAACGTCGGAGCTTCCCAGTTATCCTCCACAAAGCGTATATCATGTTCTGCTGGATTTATTCCTAATTGTTTAAGGCTTTCTAAATACAATTCCTGAATATTGTCTGGAGAAGGTTTCATGACTACCTGGAACTGATGGTGCTGGTATAAACGGTTCGGGTTTTCACCGTATCTTCCATCTGCCGGACGTCTAGAAGGTTCTACATACGCAACATTCCACGGCTCTGGTCCTATACTTCTTAAAAATGTCATAGGGTTCATCGTACCAGCACCTTTTTCCACGTCATAAGGTTGCAAAATCAAGCAGTTTTGGTTGCCCCAAAATTTTTGTAACGTTAAAATCATTTCTTGAACGTTCATTTTCATACCCCTCCAATAATAGTGTTTACAAAACTAAAACATTAGACTATTCTTATAAAATCAAAAAACTCTCATCCCTATGCCCAGACTTTGGACATAGGGACGAGAGTTACCCGCGGTTCCACCCTAATTGCATATAAGAATATGCCTCTTTCTAAAGTATGCTCCGGAACGCCTTCTTTACTGTCATTGACGCTTAGCTTTCACCGCCCTAAGCTCGCTTTTGTCAAGATTAAGTAAGTACTATTTTCCTTCTTCGCATTTATAAGTATAATAAAAAAATTTCTTTTGCTTCTAACGTGTGATCTATGCTTATACAGCAAAATCGTTTTGCTTTCACTTTTCTAACATATTACATAAAGAACACTTACGTGTCAATGTGTTGATCTGTAAACTTCTCCATTTGATCTAAAAAGCGCTTTGATTTCAAATACACACCAACATGTTCCTGGTAGTACATTTCCAAGACTTTTTTCAATTGCTGTTTTGTTTCCGTTTTGACCGAGATATGCCCGATCCTAGTTGGATTCAACTGCTGAAATAATTGCAGTAATTTAATCGTTGCTGAGGAAACCTTTAAATGGTAGTCATCTATATGCATACATTGAGAGCATAAAACACCACCTTGGCGTAAAGAAAACACAAATGGCAGATCAAATCTGCCACAATTTGTGCATTCATGAAGTACTGGCATTGAACCCGTGTAAGCCAACATTTTTGTTTCAAATATCCGTAACAGTATTTCGCCATCCTCTCCTTCATTCAAGTGATGAAGGAGCTGATAAATTAACTCAAACAAATACGGATTCTTTTCGCGATCGTCAATAAGTTTATCTAGCAATTCAACCATATAAGCCCCGTATGCCGTTAACATTAAATCACTTCTAATCTCACGGAATGAATCCAAAATATCCGCTTGGTTTAAAGTGCCAATCCCTTTAGATTGATGATATACAAACGAGCCATAAATAAATAATTGTGAACTTGAAGCAAACCGACTTTTAGGTTTTTTCGCTCCTTTGGCCATTAAGGCAACCTTGCCAAATTCCCGGGAATAAACCGTTAGTATTTTATTTGATTCTCCATAGTTAGTTGTTCTAATAACGATTCCCTCTATTTTTTGTAACAAAGCCACCACCTCTAATTCATAAGCATTAACTTAGTGAAGAAGCGACTCTTGATCCTCCGAGGAAAGTCCCTCTTCTTGTAGAGGGTTTTCTTCCATTCCATCCCTTTCTACCTCTTTATAAAGTAAATAGGATTCCGGGTGTCCTGTAACTGCAAAAAGATTCCAAGTTAAATGTTTCATTAAACCTCGCCCCTTTCATGCAAAGAACGTTTTTTCGTTCTCCTCAATTATTAGGATGACCCTCTCCGTAAGGAATAAATCATGAAATAATTACCCACTTAGTAATCTTCTTCCCCGTAACCAAAATCTCTCAAATATTTTGGCTTATTACGCCAATCTTTTTCTACTTTTACCCAAAGTTCCAAGAAAATTTTTGACCCAAGAATCTTTTGAATATCTTCCCTAGCTAATCTTCCTATCTCTTTAAGTAATTTTCCCTGCTTACCAATCACAATGCCTTTTTGAGAGCTTCTTTCTACAACAATCGTTGCTCCAACATACACCGTGTCCGTATTGTCCCGGTGCTTTACTTGTTCAATCTCCACAGCGATAGAGTGTGGAATTTCTTCATGTGTCAGATGTAAAACTTTTTCCCTTATCATTTCTGACATAAGAAATCTTTCAGGGTGGTCTGTAACTTGATCCTCAGGATAGTATTGCGGTCCTTCGCCCATGTAGGAAAAAACCTGATCCACTAAAGTATTGACATTATTTCCATTTAAAGCGGATATTGGAATCACTTCTGTAAACGAAAAAGAGTTTTGATATTGTTGAATAAGCGGTAACAGCTCATCAGGGTGTACTTCATCAATTTTATTAAGAATTAAAAAGACAGGCGTCTGCAAATTTTTAAGACGTTCAATAATAAATCTGTCTCCTGCACCTTTTCCTTCTTTAGCGTCAACTAAAAAGAGGACAACGTCTACCTCTCTTAGCGTGTTTTGGGCTATTTTTGTCATAAAATCACCTAAACGGTGTTTCGGCTTGTGAATCCCTGGTGTATCAATAAACACTAGTTGACCGCGATCTTCTGTGTAGACCCCCTGGATACGATTTCTCGTTGTCTGAGGTTTATCACTCATGATGGCGATTTTTTGACCCAGCAAATTATTCAAAAGTGTCGATTTTCCGACGTTTGGTCGACCAATTAAGGCTGCAAATCCAGATTTCTTAGTTCCTTTATTTTCCATGTAGATCCTCCGGTGTAAAAGCTCCTGGTAATAGTTCAGTAACTTTCCATTCTGATGTAATACCTTTTAAATTTGTTAAATATACCATTGTATCTGGTTGTAGTAGTTCAGACATCACTTGTCTGCACGCTCCACACGGTGATACAGGCCCCTCCGTGTCCGCAATGACCGAGATTGCCTTAAAGTCTCGAGCCCCCTCAGAGACTGCTTTAAAGATCGCTGTGCGCTCGGCACAATTAGTCATGCTGTAAGCAGCGTTTTCAATATTACACCCATGATACACGACACCATCGTTCGTTAACAAAGCTGCACCTACCTGGAATTTAGAATACGGTACATAAGCTTTCTCTCTTGCGAACTTTGCTTCTTTTAATAATGATTCTTTATCCATTTCATCACCTTCACATTGAAAATATTTAATATAGCAGTTTCCGGACAATTCTAATAACTGTGAATTTGACCAATTTTAGCTAGTAGTTTTACGAAAACAGTTCGTTAATTTATTTACTTCTTTTAGAAAAAAAGATTGTATATTCTTGGAAGGAATATCATACATCCCACAACAGCTGCTGTCAAAGCAAACATAAATACAGCACCAGCTGCTACATCCTTAATAATTTTTGCTCTCTCGTCATATGTTTGTACAACAAGATCAACCATGTGCTCTAAAGCAGTATTAATCAATTCCATTCCAAGGACTGCACCAATGACAACAACTAAGATAATTTGCTCGGTGAAAGGAATAGTTAATAATTGCGCCACCACCATAATTACGATCGAAATAACACTGTGAATACGAAAGTTCTGTTCGTATTTCCATGTATGCCGAACTCCTTGAGATGCATAAAAGAAACTCTTCTTCAGGCGATTCCACGAGACAAATGGCTGGTTATTTTTTGAGTCCATGTTCCTGCAATATTTCCTCTTGACGTGAAAACATCTTTTGTTCATCTTCTTCAGAATCATGAATATATCCCACTAAGTGAAGGAAGCCATGGACAGCTAAAAAACAAAGCTCCCGATGAAAATCATGACCATACTCTTCTGCCTGTGCATGTGCCTGAGGAAGAGAAATAATAATATCTCCCAATAAATTCGGAACTTCGCCTGTCTCACCAACGTCGTCTCCTTCATCTAATGCAAAAGATAACACATCTGTTGGGCGGTCGATACCACGATATTCTTTGTTTAATTCATGTATTTTTTCTTCATCTACGAATATAATTGAAATTTCAGATTCCTCTGCAATAGATTCATATGTCAATGCAGTTCTTATAACATTACTGACCAATTCTTGGTCAAAACTAGAGAGTGTTTCTGTTTCATCTAGCAAATCAATTGTATAATTACTCATTGTTTTACCCCTCCTTTTTTTCGGCAATTTCATCATCCGGATACTCTATCCTTGAATGAAAAGTTCCTTGCATCGTTTCTAATAAAGATGTTGCTAGCGTATTTAATTCCTTTAATGTTAAATCACACATATCAAACTGACCATCTTCCAACCGGTCAGAAATAATTTTTCTGACAAGCGACTCAATTTTTTCGGGTGTCGGGTTTTGCATAGATCTCACTGCTGCTTCCACCGCATCCGCAATGCCTACAATGGCTGATTCTTTTGTCATTGCCTTCGGACCGGGATATCGATAATCACTTTCAGACACATCCTCACCAAGCTCTTGCTTCGCTTTGTAGTAAAAGAATTTTAACAATGTCGTTCCATGGTGTTGTTCTGCAATATCAATTAATTCTTTCGGCAATTTATTGGCACGTAGCATCTCAGCACCATCGTATGGATGAGCTATTATGATCGTTTTGCTTAGTTGAGGGCTCAATTTATCATGAGGGTTACCCATTTTCATCTGGTTTTCTATAAAAAAATGAGGCCTTCTTGTTTTTCCAATATCATGATAATATGCCCCAACTCTAGCCAATAATCCATTTGCACCTACCGCCTCACACGCTGCTTCTGCTAAATTGGCTACCATCACACTATGATGATAAGTTCCTGGTGCTTCTAACAGAATCTTTCTCAATAAAGGATCATTGGGATTTGATAATTCAATGAGCTTGGTATTTGACAGTACCCCAAATCCTGCCTCAATAAAAGGAAGTAGCCCAATTGTTAAAACTGCTGCGATAAAGCCGCTTAAGACAGCAAAACCAAAGTTAGATCCTATATCCATCCACCCGTATTGGGCGTTTTTCAGCATAAGAAGCGCCATAACGACAAGAATATTGATAATTGCAACAAACATACCAGCCTGGAGTACCCTCATCACCCGATGAGATTTATTCAAGAAAAATACTCCTGCTATGCCACTAAAGAATATATACACACCATGCGAATAATCTAATATCCCTGTCGCTTGGTTGTTAAACATAATACTTGCGATAATTGCAAATACCATACTCGTAAACAGAGCAATTCTCGCGTTTAATAATATCGTTAAAAGCATAGTTCCCATTGCTACTGGAGCAATGTAAGTAATTCCATCTAATTCAATGCCGTGCATGATACTGACTAACTTCATTATTCCTAGTGAAAGAATATAAATTAATGAGTACATGAGTAAATGCGTATTATTGGTTTTTAAAGAGGTTTTTGCATCACTTAAGTAATATCCAAGCATGGAAATTAATAAAATAACTATAATTGCAAGCCCTATATATGGGTAAAACATCGTAACTTCTTCTGTTAGCCCTACCAGCGATAACTTTTGATAAAGTTCAGAAGTAATAACTTGTCCTTCTTCAACGAGCAGTTGTCCTTCTCTGACCATAACCGGCTCAACTTGTTCTTGTGCCATTTCTCTAGCTTCTAAAGTTGCTTCTTCATCTAACATATAATTAGGAGTTATTCCAAATCGTGCAATTTCAATCATCGCTCTCGATAATTGAAAGTTAGCAGTAGCCGTTAATACTTTTTCTTCTGCTTGATCTTTCGCCTCTGATACTTGGTCCATCGGAATTTCAATATTCATGACATCATCCACAACACTTGTTGTCGTTTCTTGAGCCATTTGCAAATTTTCAGAAGATGATTCCAGCAAAGTTATCAGCGTCTCATCAGATAACACATCACTTGTTTGCTGTGTTAACGTAGTCCTGACCTTTTCCAGCATATCATCAGTACTTATAGGTCCAGTCATGTCGAGCGTCTCATCATTCTCAGGTGCATCTTCTCTAACATCTAGTTGTAAATCAATTTCAAATTCAGACTCAGCAAGATCGGCTTCCGCCCTCACTTGTTTAACGGTATGAAACACATCCTGAATACGTTCTATTTGATTTTGAGCGTACCTTGGTTTTAGAGAATAAACGGGTTCAACAGATTCATAAGCGTCCAGCCTTAGTCTATCGGTTTCTTCTCTATTCTCAATCGTCAAAGGGGAGCGAATATCCTGCTCGGATATTGTCCCAAGTTCTACCTCAAAAGTATCAGGAATGACATTCGAAACCAATAATCCGTATGTAACCATTCCTAAAATAAAAAATAGAGATATTCTGATATATCTGTGTGCTTTTACTTTATTCCACCACGTATGCTGGTCAATTGATGAACGTAAAGACATGCCCACCCTCCCTTTTTAAAGACCCTACTCATAAACTTATCCATTTTTAGTTAGTTTTATTTTCGCGATCATCCTCTGCTTCATAGGCACGAATAATTTTTTGCACAAGCGTATGCCGAACTACATCAGACGGTTCTAAGTGGATAAATGACATACCTTCCACATTGCTCAAAATATTAGTTGCGACTTTTAATCCAGACACTTTGCCACGGGGAAGGTCTATTTGTGTTAAGTCACCTGTAATAACCATTCTGGAACCGAACCCTAGACGTGTAAGAAACATCTTGATTTGCTCTGATGTTGTGTTCTGTGCTTCGTCTAATATAATAAATGAGTCATCCAATGTGCGCCCTCTCATATATGCAAGAGGTGCAATCTCTATTGTCCCTCGCTCAATCAAACGTTCTGTATGTTCAGCTCCTAATAGATCATGTAGAGCATCATACAAAGGACGCAGGTAAGGGTCTACTTTTTCTTTTAAATCCCCTGGCAGGAACCCTAAACTTTCCCCGGCTTCAACCGCAGGGCGAGTCAATACAATTTTTTTTACATGTCCTTCTTTTAATGCATGAACTGCTAATACCACAGCTAAATAGGTTTTACCTGTTCCAGCGGGCCCAATCCCAAAAACAATATCATTTTTTCGGATTGCTGATACATAGTGACGCTGACCTAAAGTCTTCGCCAAAATTGGTTTCCCTTTGGATGTCGTTGTTATTTTATCTTCGTACAAGTCAGTCATCTCATCCAATAAGCCACGATTAGATAGCTGAGATGCATAAACAACATCTCTTTCTTGAATAGCGACACCATTTCTAATCAATTTTAATAGCATCTCTAAAATATCAACAATATGCTTAATCGTTTCTTCATCACCAGAAATAGTTACTTCTTGACCTCTTGTTAATATCGTTGTTGAAAACGTTTCTTCCAGTCGTTGTAAATGTTTATCATTTGGTCCAAACAAAGCTTGTACTTCATTTGCCCCTTGAATGTTTAAATCTATTGTCTTTTTATTCTCCGTCAAATTTACTCAGTCTCCTTGAATGATAGGCTGTCTCACCGCGATATCATCGATGATTTTAAAGTGTATGGATACCTTTACTTTACCACCCTCAATTGATTGGTGCAAAACTTTTTCATCCATAATTTGTGCGTGATTGGAAAAATTATCAAGTAAACTTTTTTTCCCTTCCTCCATAGCAATTTCCAATGCCTCTTTTTTTAGCAATTCTTTTTCAATATCTTCTATTCCGTATTCATAAGAATACCCATATGAAATGGGAAGAGTTACACCTAGTATCTCCCAATTCTCTCTAAAAATTTCTTTCACTGTTTCCTCTGAATTAGGTTTACCTATCCCCCATATCGGAAATTGGAATCGATCATTACCGATAAAATGTTTTTTTTGAACTTCTCCAGTTAACTCTTCCACAGCGGATAAAAGAGGGACCTCAATGTCAGCTTTGTACCAAAACTCTCCTAGAACTGTTCCTGTAGCTGACACTTGCTTTTCTTCTCCTTCTTTACCTATATTACCCGAGACTAATATATCACCCTTTTCGACAAGTTCATTCTCACGCACGACCAATTTTCCTTTTTCTACAAAAAAGTCATGAACCATCGCTTTTCTAGTTGCTACTAAGTGACCGTTTATCGTAGCAGGTGTTTTTTCAACAATCTCTTTTTCCACTATTTGGAAGTGGTAAGATGAGCCTTGTCTTGTAACCCCTACCCAAGTAATATCTTCTCTTTCATTCATGATATGCGTTTGAATTTGTTCAGGAGGTGGCAAAAATAATGCGATACTTCCCTTTTTAACTCCCAATTCGTCTATCGTTGTCATTACTTCGTGTTCTAACTCCGGAGTAGCTCCATCTATTTCAATTTTCCAAACCATATTAGAAAGCACAATTATACAGAGAAAACAACTTAATATACCCATAACCATTCCCTTGCGATTCCATATGCTTACCCATAAAAAAGGTGCGCCTTTCTTTCTCGTAAATGTAACCTTGCAGGACAAAAGCTTGGCCACTTTTTTGACAGCCCCCAAATCTTCTAAATTAACATGGGCTGTGAAAATCTCTTCTGACTCGTATTCAATCCCCCATATCTCTAAACCAATTTCTTTGCTCAGTCTAATAAATTTCTCAGGAGTCGTCTCTTTGATCCGAATTTTCATGAAACCTTTGTAATTCTTCAGCCAATCATTACGCATATTTACTTCTCCTCTCAGTCACGATTTCTATCGAGATAATGGACATCTTTTATTTTTCCTTCAAGTAATATTTCTTCAGCATGGATTTTCTTGATGATGAACTGTTCACCTCTAATTAAAAGTTCCCCATCCGTTAAAGCTAGCTTTAATTCCTTGTCTGTAAATAACAAGACACCTTGATGGTTCTCAATATAAATATGAAGGTTCCCAACCAAAGTGATCCTAGGTAAATCCATCACAACATCGGCAGGTAAATCTAAATAATTTACCATCCACTTTTTTACCCATTTATGAAATTGCTTCATGTTGAACCACCTCTCCACTAATATGTATGAATTTAATCACTCTACTATCACAAAAAAGAAAAGAGACTAGCTGATTTATCACTAAAAGTGATAAATCAAACTAGTCTCTCAAGTTTAACTATATGATTATGGGCGTCTTCGTCCTTTAGGCTTCCCTAAAATTTCTGCCCAAATGACTCCTTTTACTGCATCGTTTCCAGAAACTCTGCTAAAGTCGAGTCTGACTTTAGGTGACCTTGCATTTCCTGGACGACCTATTGCAGAATCATCCACTTCTCCAGCTCTTTTCATTGCTTGTTTTTTACGCTCTTGAAGCCTATTATAACGTTCTTGCAGCTCATGACTTGCAGTGCCTATTTCAGCATCTACCTCTGATAGCGATGCACTCCTTGAATCTGAGTCATTTGAGTGATCCTCTGCTTGACGTTCTTGGGGATAATTATCCGCTGACCGTTCTTCCTGGCGAAAAATATCTTTCCAATCAACCTCTTGCTTTCGATTATCAGTTTCTGATTTATGCTGCGACTGTCCTTGTTCCGGAGCATTCTTTTTGGCACTGCCACGAAAAAAGCTAATCAATGCTGCAATGATGAAAAAGAGAATAAGAGGTGATTCTTGTAATAATTGGAATATACCTTCCATTAATCTACGCTCCCTTCATAATAGGAACAAAAGGAAGTCCCTCTTTCAATCATTACCGATTGGATCCTGGGTTATTTGTATCATCTTCACTTGAGTCAGTAGCTTTACCGATAGATCCTCTCATATCCGTATCTGCCTTGACATTGTTGAAGTTCATGTAATCCATTACCCCTAAATTTCCTGAACGGAAAGCTTCCGCCATAGCCCTAGGTACTTCTGCTTCCGCTTCAACAACCTTCGCTCGCATTTCTTCTACTCTTGCTGTCATTTCTTGCTCAGCTGCAACAGCCATAGCACGACGTTCTTCTGCTTTAGCTTGAGCAATTTTCTTGTCAGCTTCTGCTTGATCCGTTTGCAATCCTGCTCCAATGTTTTTACCGATATCAATATCAGCAATATCAATTGATAGAATTTCAAACGCTGTACCAGCATCTAAGCCTTTTTTCAATACCGTCTGAGAAATCATGTCTGGACTTTCCAGCACTGCCGCATGATTTTTAGCGGAACCAATTGTAGATACAATCCCTTCACCAACTCGGGCGATGATTGTTTCTTCTCCAGCACCCCCGACAAGGCGATCAATGTTAGCACGAACAGTAATTCTAGCTTTGGCTTTCACTTCGATACCATCCATTGCCACACCAGCAATAAAAGGCGTTTCAATTACTTTCGGATTAACACTCATTTGAACAGCTTCTAGTACATCACGTCCTGCCAGATCAATAGCAGCGGCACGTTCAAATGTCAAATCAATATTTGCTCGTTGTGCAGCGATGAGAGCGTTTACGACTCTATCTACGTTACCACCTGCCAAATAATGGCCTTCAAGCTTGTTAGTATTGAGTTCTAAACCAGCTTTTACAGCTTTAATCAATGGATTAACAACACGATGTGGTATAACCCGACGAAGCCTCATTCCAACTAGTTCGAAAATACCTACCTTAACACCAGCAGCCCATGCAGAAATCCACAATGCCACTGGAACAAATGTTACAAGTACACCTATTGCAATTATAATAAGACCAATGACAATAAATATACCAATCTCTTCTAAGTTCATTTGTTTTCCTCCTTTTCCTTTTTCAACCGATTAATCATCAGACCCGAGTCTTTCTTCCCGAACAACTATTCGAGAGCCAACTGCAGATATGACCTTGACTTTACTTCCTTGTTCAATATATCCTCCTTCAGAAACCACGTCAAGTCGTTCGTTCTTTATTAACGCAGTTCCTGAAGGTCTAAGGCTTGTTAATACTTCGCCTACCTCTCCTACAATCTCACTGCGAGACGCATTAGAAACGTAACCCTGGTCGGTTTTCGTTTGAGCAGTTAAGATAACCTTTTTAAATGGCCCACGGTATCCAACATATTTAATAAACATAATAGAAGCAATTACTGTAATTATTCCTGCAATTACAACGGATAAAAGGATATACGATGTGGAGTATGAACTTAACACCAGACTCCCCACTATTGCACCAATTCCCATAATCCCGAAAATTCCAAAGCTGGGTAAGAAAATTTCAATCAGGAGTAATATTACCCCTATTCCAAACAAAATTAAAGTTTCCCAACCAGCGAATCCCGCAACTAAATGTCCAAAGAAATACAAAAACAATGAAGTTGCTCCCATAATACCGGGGATTCCAAAGCCGGGAGAAAATAATTCTAATACTAGTCCTAAGCTTCCTACAGATAAAAGTATCGGGATAACAATAGGATTTGTAACAAATCGGGCAATTTTTTCGGCTAAACTAACTTCAGCTACCCGTTCTTCAGCATTTTCCATACCTAGGAAAGCAAGAAGATCTTCTCTATTCTCTAGAACTGCTTCGGCATAGCCAACTTCCAAAGCCTCTTCGCTAGTTAATGAAAGAAGTTTGCCTTCCGGGGCACCGTAATCAGGTAAATCCACTTGCGGATCGGCCATTGCCAACGCGTATTTTTCATCTCTATCGTTTAAACCCGCAGCACTTCGCATTCTTGAAAGCCATGCGGAGTGGGCTTTGCTGCTTGCAGCATTCCCGGAGCCATCAATTACTTGAGCAGCTCCCATCTCCGTTCCTGGCATCATAACGATCTTATTAGCATTTAGAGAGATATAAGCACCTGCAGACATTGCTTCACCAACAACAAAAGCCGTGGTTGGTGTCGTTGTATCTCTCACCAGCTTAGCTATATCGCCCGCTGCATCTACCAAACCACCAGGTGTATCTACTTCCAAAACAATATGGTCTGCTCCCTCTTCCTCCGCCTTTTTTATAGAACGGTTTAGAAAAGCTTCCAAGCCTCTTTCTACAGCTTGCTCAACTGGTATATAGTATACTAAATCACCTTCACCTTCACTTTCTGCCTGGGGTGGGGAGAATATTAATAAGACAAAAGCCAGGATAATCATAGATGAAAAAATCATTAGCCTTATTTTTTTATTCATTTTTCTGACCCCCCTTTCTATTTCTTACTGTTTTCTCCCATAAATTTATTTACGGATAAGTCAGTATGAAGTTTCACTAATCATACTATTAACAATTACTTCTTTTATTTTACCTTTTATTTCAGAAAACATAAAGAAAGAGGCTGTCTCCAAAGATACAAAATACCTTTTTGAGACAGCCTTTAAAACAGTGAGCGTTCCCTCGCTTCTTCATGTAGCACTTAGAACAGTAGGTGGAGGTGCTACAATGTACAAACGCTTAATTCATTTCTTGAAAGTGTGCTTTTGTCTTCTCAGTTCCTATAGCTTGTATATAATCAAACAATTCCTTTTCATCCGACTTTAGTTTTTCTTTATCTGCATCATCAGCAGTTTCATCGAATGGTCGTACAAATATATGTTCTTGCATTACGTCTTTTTCATTCACTTTACCGATGAGGAGTTTTAATTTTTCGTATTCATCCCTATCTGCCTCTACTTCATATTGAATCGTTCGTGAATCAGCTTTGATAGGAAGGAGTTCAATGGAATCACCTGAATTCCAAGTTACATAATAATTTTTCTTCGTCATCGTACATACCTCCAAATATTATCGTTTCCTATTCTTTACCCTTAAGAAAGAAAAAGTATTCATTGGTTTTGTGGCAGATCGTTTATGAAAAGGGGGACTCATTCAATTCATCATCGGATACATACATTTCATCACCTTTCACATTCATTTGAGCAGCTTTGCATTCATTTGTTCCTTTCCTTTTCATTTACCCTCGCATCCAATCATTTCCTCACCTTACACGTTCATTTGACCAGCTTTCGTATTCATTTGTTCCTTTCACCTTCATTTCATCCCCGCATCCAATCATTTCCTCACCTTACACGTTTATTTGACCAGCTTATGTATTCATTTGTCCCTGTCCTTTTCATTTCATCCCCGCATCCAATCATTTCCTCACCTTTCACATTCATTTGAGCAGCTTTGCATTCATTTGTTCCTTTCCTCTTCATTTCATCCTCGCATCCAATCATTTCCTCACCATACACGTTCATTTGAGCAGCTTTCGTATTCATTTGTTCCTTTCCTTTTCATTCCACCCCCGTACCCAATCATTTCCTCACCTTACACGTTCATTTGACGTCCCTCACCTTAAATGATCACCTTGCTCATCAACCAAACAAACTCAGACAAAGTAAAAACGCCTTGTAGAATTCTACAAGGCGTTCGTTAATTAATTAAGTTAATGATTGTTCCACTTGTTGTCTAATTTTCGATCCATCTGAACGGCCTTTTACTTTAGGCATAATCGCGCCCATCACTTTACCCATATCTGCTTTAGACTTTGCACCAACTTCTTGAATCGTATCATTCACTACTAGTTGGAGCTCCTCATCAGAGAGCTGTGACGGCATATATTCAGTCAAAATATCAATATCGACTTTTGTCTTTTGAACGAGATCTTCTCTATTTGCTTGCTCAAATTCCTGGAGGGATTCATTGCGTTGTTTCATCTCACGATTTAAAATCGTTAAGATTTCATCTTCAGTAAGCTCCTCACCTTTGTTGATAGATTCGTTCTGAATTGATGCTTTTACAGACCGAATAACCGAAAGGCGTTGCTTATCTTTACTCCGCATGGCATCCTTCATATCTTGATTTAATCGATCAAGAAATTTCAAGGAAATACACCCTCTCCTTAGAACTTACGATTACGAGCCGCTTCGGACTTCTTCTTTTTCTTAATACTAGGTTTTTCATAGTGTTTACGCTTTTTAACCTCTGCCATCGTACCTTCTTTAGAAATAGTTTTCTTGAAGCGACGAAGAGCAGTATCTAAAGTTTCATTCTTACGTACACGAGTTTCTGCCATTCTGTATCCCTCCCTCCGAGCAACCAATCAAAACATGCCAAATTGCATGTCTTTATTTATTATATATGAATGGGAAGTTATGGTCAACTTTTTTTTAAAAATATCCTACTATTTATACTAATAAAAAGCAAATCTATTACTATAGTGCTTGTTCAAAATCGTTTATAAAAATAATCTGAAATACCTGTCATCCTTGTCCCACTATAGCCATATAGTTGGAGGAGGAGGTATGTTTATGAGTGAATGGATTACATTATTTGCAATATTCATTTCTTTATTTTTGTTTGGAATGTTCGTCATGAGGCACGGATTATTGCTTCGTTTCAAAACCAAAATCCCTTACCTGACATATCAATTCATCGATCATCCCATAAAAGGACTATTAACAGGAATAATTGCTTCCGCAGCGCTTCAGAGTAGTTCAGCTGTAATGATTATCACAATAGGTCTTGTCTCCACTAAGATAATCCGTTTCAAGCAATGCATTGGCTTAATTCTTGGTGCGAACATAGGTACTGTATTCACCCTGGAACTTCTTGCCTTTGAATTATCATATCTTATTATCCCATGCCTTATTATTGGAGCTTTATTACTTTTTTCATCTCAAGAAGCAACATTCTCGATGGGGTGTTTCTTTTTTGGGCTAGGTATCATTTTTGTTTCTATGCACGGTTTTGAAACATTGGCCGCACCTTTGTCGGCTATCCCAACCGTATATGATTGGTTTATGTGGTCACAGGAATATACAAGTTTAGGTTTGTTTATCGGCATTATTCTTAGTAGTGTCATTCAATCCAGCTCTGCTGTTTCCGCTATGGCAATGAGTTTTTTAGACGAAAATATTCTCTCACTCCCTGCTTCAATTGCAATTGTATTTGGTGCAAACATCGGCACCTGTGCTACAGCTTGGTTAGCTAGTCTAGGAGGTTCAAAGGACGCAAAACTCGCAGCTTATGCTCATATATGGATAAATATAATTGGTGTTTGCTTATTCTTTCCGTTTATAGAAACCTTTTCAGAGTTGATAATATTAACAAGCGATAATAAGAGTCAACAGCTTGTTAACGCTGCGTTCCTATTCAATATAATAAGTGCATTACTAATTTTACCTGTGATTAGTCCTTTCTCAAGATTTATAGAATGGATTCACTATAGGAAAATCTAGATTAGAATACACTTTTTATCTATTAAAACTAGAGTCATTTCAAATAAAAATCCAATTTCCAGTCCGCGCCTCGTTTCGAATACCCTCTGAGCTTGAGCTACTCAATCAACAATTAGATTAAACAGAACCAAAATCAAAAAAGATGACCCTGGCAGAAAACCAAAGTCATCTTTTTCATTTTTAGAACATCACAATAGAAAACTAAACTAATTCTGGTTGTTCATCTTTTACTACTTTTACGAAAGATCCAATATTGAAAGGATACCCGGGCCACTCAATTTTCACTTTCACGATCTTGCCAATCATATCTTTTCCTAATGGAACTTTCACTTTCATGTAGTTATCCGTATAACCAATTAAGTACTCCGGGTTTTCTTTATCCTCTTCCTCAGGAATCATTTCAAGCACTTCACCTTCATGAAGGCTGGCATACTCTTTTGCTTGCTGATTGGAAAGCTCTATTAGCTGCTGGACACGCTTATGTTTAATGGTGTCCTCAACCTGATTTTCCATTCTGGCAGCAGGCGTACCTGTTCTCATTGAATAAGGAAAAACATGAAGTTCAGAGTAACCAATTTCACGGATAAAGTCATACGTTTCCTGAAACTCTTCCTCTGTCTCACCTGGGAAACCTACGATAACATCGGAAGTGACAGCAAGACCAGGAAGTGCTTTTTTCAAGAGATCTACCCTCTCCCTGTAAAAGGAGATTTCATATTTACGTCTCATTCTTTTTAATACCGTATCTGAGCCTGACTGCAAAGGCACATGAAGATGTCGTACAATTTTCTCGGACTTATCAATCACGTCAATGACAGCATCAGTAATCTGACTCGCTTCAATAGAGGAAATGCGAATTCTTTTCAATCCGGTAATTTTCTCTAAATCCGCCAACAGGTTCGATAAGCTGTAATTCTTCATGTCCTCTCCATACCCGCCTGTATGGATTCCTGTCAAAACAATTTCTTTATAGCCTGCTTCTACTAATTGTTCTGCTTGCTGAAGAACATCCTCTGGTTTTCTAGAGCGCATTAGTCCTCTTGCCCATGGAATAATACAGAACGTACAAAAGTTATTGCAGCCCTCTTGAATTTTCAGCGAGGCACGAGTTCTGTCAGTAAAAGAAGGAACATCCAGTTCTTCATAGACTCGTGCTTTCATGATGTTACCTACACCATTAATTGGCTCGCGTTCATTTTTATACTGTTCGATATAGTCTATTAGCTTATGACGATCCTGTGTCCCTACTACAATATCAACACCAGGAATAGCCATTACCTCTGCGGGAGATGTTTGAGCGTAACATCCTGTTACGCAGACAACTGCATTAGGATTTTTTCTAATCGCACGACGAATAACTTGGCGACTTTTCTTGTCACCAGTATTTGTTACTGTACAAGTATTAATAACATAAACGTCGGAAATATGTGTGTATTCTTCTTTTTCATAACCTGCATTTTGAAACAATTGCCAAATTGACTCTGTTTCATAATGATTTACTTTACACCCTAACGTATGAAATGCGACCGTTGGCATTATTTTCACCCCAGTAATTCAAAATGGTATGATATGGCTGCTAAACCATATAAAGGAGCTGTTTCACTCCGTAAAATTCTTGGACCTAACGCACAGCTAATAGCCCCTGCTTCTTTCATTTTTTCTATTTCTCGATCAGAAAAACCACCTTCTGGACCAACTACAAGTAAAAGTGAATCTCCAGCTTTAGTACGTTGCAGGACTTGACGGAATCGGCTTTTCTCATCGTCCTTAGCATCCTCTTCATAGGCAACAATGACTGAAGAAAAGTGATGAAAGGTTTTTAGTAAGTCGTTTAATAAATGGACTCGATGAACTTTTGGTACATAGTTGCGGTGCGACTGTTCGGCAGCTTCTTTTGCAATTTTTTCCCAACGTTCAAGTTTTTTTGCTTGTTTTTTGGAATCCACTTTAACAATTGAACGGTCGGCTTGAAAAGGAATAAAAGAATGCGCTCCAAGTTCTGTTCCCTTTTGAATCACCAGCTCTAACTTATCGCTTTTTGGTAACCCATGAGCAATCGATACTTTTACTGGCATTTCTGCGTCTTTATTCAATTCCTCCACGACTTTTGCTTTCACTAAATCTGGTGCTGTCTCTGTTAGCTCACACAGGTAACATGAACCTTCCTCATCACAGCAAATTACCGTGTCCTCAGGATTCATCCTCATTACACGGGAAATATGCTTTGCATCTTCATTCTCTATCATAACATAGTCGTCTTCAAATTGAGATTTCTTCAAAAAATATCGTTGCATGCACTCACCTATTCTGGCTTTTTTGCGACAATTGCAATCCAGTCTTCCATCTCTACGATTTCATCTATTTGAAAACCAGCAGACAGCATAGCCTCTTTTACCATTGCTCTTTTTGTTTGAATAATTCCAGAGGTAATTAACTTTCCGTTTGGTTCAAGCAGTCTAAAAGCATCATTCGTCATCTTAACAACTACTTCTGCAAGAATATTTGCTACGATAATATCCGATGAATCTTTCACTTGATCTAACAAGTTACTTTGCTGAACGGATACGATATCTTGCGTGTTATTAAGTGTGATATTTAATAATGCTGACTCAACAGCAACCTCATCTAAATCTAAAGCCTCTACACTCGCAGCTCCTAATTTTGCGGCAGCTATGCTTAAAACCCCTGATCCTGTTCCTACATCAACTACCGTTGAACCCTTTTTCATATGTTTTTCGAGAGCTTGAATACAAAGAACTGTCGTGGGGTGTGTCCCTGTTCCAAATGCCATGCCCGGATCTAGCTCGATGATCATCTCGTCGTCTTGAACTGCTTTATAATCTTCCCAAGTCGGTGTTATCGTAATGTGATCGGAAATTTTCACAGGCTTATAATATTTCTTCCAAGCCGTTGCCCAATCTTCTTCATTTACTTCACTTACGGTAACTTTATTGTGTCCAATATCAATATTATAAGCAAGAAGTTGGTTAATGGCCTCTTTTATTTCATCGACGGCATCTCCAAGAAAACTGTTTACGGGAAGATATGCTTTTAGTAAAACTCCTTCTTCAGGATAGTCAGCAGGGGAAAGTTCATAAATTTCCCCAAACTTTGTTTCCCAATCACGTTTTAAGTCCTCTGGATCCTCTATTACAACTCCACTGGCTCCTGCTTCGTGCAGAATATTACTAACCGGATCAACTGCTTCTTGAGAGGTTTGTATGCTTATCTCAGACCATTTCATCTAACCAACTCCTCGTTTTAATCTTTATTCTCCGAAGCTCTTAAAAGTTCTTTTTACTTTTGAAAAGAAGTTATCATTTTGTTCATCTGGTGCTTCATTTCCGCTAATTTCAGAGAATTCTCTTAATAACTCTTTTTGACGGTCGGTAAGGGTTTTAGGAGTAATGACTTTCATTTGAATGTGCTGATCACCTTGACCCATACCTCTAACATTCGGCACACCTTTACCACGTAAGCGGAAGTTGGTACCAGTTTGCGTTCCTGCTGGTACTTTTAACTTTATTTTTCCTTCAAGCGTTGGCACTTCAATTTCATCACCTAACGCGGACTGAACAAAGGTAATTGGCATTTCACAGTAAATGTCATCCCCGTCACGTTTAAAGAATTCATGTCCTTTTACGTTAAAGACAACGTATAAATCGCCAGCTGGACCTCTGTTCATTCCAGGTTCACCTTGGCCGGATACACGAATTTGTTGCCCTGTATCCACCCCTGCTGGTATTTTAATATGAATTTTTTTACGCTTTTTAACTTTACCTTTACCGCCACAAGTACGACACTTATTTTTAATGAATTGACCCGTTCCGTCACAATGGTGACATACTCGACGGTTAACTACTCGACCAAATGGTGTGTTTTGTTCGACGTTTAATTGACCGGCACCACCACAGTGAGAGCATGTTTCCGGAGAGCTTCCTGGTTTAGCACCTGAACCATCACATGTGTCACACTCTTCTTCGCGAGGAATTTCAATGTCCATTTCTTTTCCGAATACTGCTTCTTTAAAATCAAGGTTCATCGTATATTGCATATCAGCACCTTGTCTAGGAGCATTTGGATCTCTACGGCCTCCGCCTCCGAAGAACATATCAAAAATGTCACTAAAACCGCCGCCACCGAAATCACCTTGTCCACCGAAACCTTGATTCGGATCTGTGTGACCAAATTGATCATAATGGGCTCGTTTCTGTGGATCACTTAATGTATCATATGCATCTTTTACTTCTTTAAACTTCTCTTCCGCGTCAGCCTCTTTGTTGACATCCGGATGAAATTTTCTTGCTTGCTTGCGATACGCTTTTTTTACTTCCGCTTCAGATGCTCCTTGTTCAACTCCAAGGACATCGTAAAAGTCTTTTTTACTCATCATTCTCACTCCCCACTGCTTCTAATACATAACGAATATCTTAACATTCCCAATGTAATCAGGCAAGATTATCTATTATTTACTAACTTGATCATTCGTGAAAAAAGTCAAAGCCAAGGAAAACCTGACTTTGACTTTTCACTTACTTAGTACTATTGATCCTTTTTATCGTCATCTTTCACTTCTTCATAATCTGCATCTACGACATCTTCATCGTTTCCGCCTGATTCTCCGCCACCTTCTGCTTCTTGAGCAGCCTGTGCTTGTTGTGCTGCTTGCTCATACATCTTTGTGGAGAGTTCCTGTACAATCTCTTGAAGCTCATCTTTAGCTGTTGTGATAGCTTCAATGTCTTCTCCTTCAAGAGCAGTTTTCACTTTTTCTTTTGCAGCTTCCGCTTTTTCTTTATCGGCAGCATCTACGTTATCTTCTCCAAGATCTTTCAACGTTTTCTCCGTTGTGAATACGAGTTGATCTGCTTCATTACGAAGGTCAATCTCTTCACGACGTTTCTTGTCTTCTTCAGCATTCTCTTCTGCATCCTTGACCATTTTCTCTACTTCTTCATCAGACAAACCTGAAGAGGAAGTAATGGTGATGGATTGTTCTTTATTAGTTCCAATATCTTTCGCACGAACATTCACAATACCGTTCGCATCAAGATCAAACGTCACTTCAATTTGTGGAGTACCACGTGGTGCAGGTGGAATATCCGTTAATTGGAAACGACCAAGCGTTTTGTTATCAGGTGCCATTTCGCGCTCACCTTGTAAAACATGAATATCTACGGATGGCTGATTATCAGCAGCTGTAGAGAATGTTTGTGATTTACTTGTAGGGATAGTCGTATTTCTTTCAATCAACTTTGTCATTACGCCACCCATTGTTTCAATACCTAAAGAAAGTGGGGTAACATCAAGTAATACAACATCTTTCACGTCTCCTGTTAATACACCCGCTTGAACAGCAGCACCTAATGCTACTACTTCATCCGGATTTACACCTTTATGAGGATCTTTTCCAGCTACTTTTTTAATTGCTTCTTGAACAGCTGGGATACGAGTAGATCCACCAACTAGAACTACTTTATCCACTTCGCCTGCTGAGATACCAGCATCTTTTAGAGCCTGACGAGTAGGTCCCATTGTTCTTTCAACAAGATTAGAAGTAAGATCATCAAACTTAGCACGAGAAAGGCTTAATTCTAAGTGCTTCGGTCCTGATTGATCAGCTGTGATAAACGGAAGACTGATTTGTGTTTGAGAAACACCTGACAAATCTTTTTTCGCTTTTTCAGCAGCATCTTTCAGACGTTGAAGTGCCATTTTATCTTGAGATAAATCAACACCGTTTTCTTTCTTAAACTCAGCAACTAAATAGTCGATAATTACTTGGTCAAAGTCATCCCCACCAAGTTTGTTATCACCGGATGTTGCTTTAACTTCGAAAAATCCTTCTCCAAGCTCAAGGATAGACACGTCAAATGTTCCACCACCAAGGTCATATACAAGGATCGTTTGATCTTCTTGTTTTTCCAAACCGTAAGCTAAAGCTGCAGCAGTTGGCTCGTTAACGATTCTTTCAACTTCAAGACCAGCGATTTTACCAGCATCTTTAGTAGCTTGACGTTGTGAATCATTAAAATAAGCAGGAACAGTGATAACTGCTTTCGTTACCTTTTCCCCAAGATAAGCTTCTGCGTCAGATTTTAATTTTTGTAATACAATAGCGGAAATTTCTTGTGGCGTGTAATCTTTGCCTTCTGCCTCAATTTTATAATCTGTACCCATGTGACGTTTAATAGATGTAATTGTGTTAGGGTTTGTGATCATTTGTCGTTTTGCTACTTCCCCAACTTGACGCTCTCCATCCTTAAATGCTACAACAGATGGTGTCGTTCTTGAACCTTCAGCATTTGCAATAACTACTGGCTCGCCACCCTCCATTACTGCTACACAAGAGTTAGTCGTACCTAAATCGATTCCAATAACTTTACTCATGAAATATTCCTCCCATTCTTTGCATATGTATTATGCATTAACTTTTACCATTGCTGGTCTAATAATTCTATCTTTCAGTTTGTATCCTGGTTGTAACTCTTCTACGACAATATTTGACTCAAATTCATCTGATTCTACTTGCATCACTGCCTGATGAAAATGAGGATCAAACGGCTGCCCTACTGTCTCAATAGGTACAATCCCCTCTTTTTCAAGAGCTTCTTTTAACTGTCGGTATACCATTTCCATCCCTTGTAACAAGCCCTTTGTATCCTCTGACTGAGCATCAACCTGTAATGCTCTTTCGAAGTTATCCATGGCCGGTAAGAGACTTTCTGCTAAGCTTTGAGATTTATATTTAGCCGCCGATTCTTTTTCCTTATTCATTCGACGTCGGAAATTATCAAAGTCTGCTTGAGTTCTCAATAGACGATTATTAGTTTCTTCAAGTTTTTCATTCAACTGGTTAAGCTCATCTGAAGTTTCTTCTTCGTCAGTATCCTCTTGACCCTCTTCGTCGTCTACTAGCTCCGCGTGAACAGGCTCAATGACTTCGTCTTCAGTGGAACCTTTTGTATCTTGATCGTCGTAAACTTCTTTTCTTTCTTCATTTTCCATGTTTCTCACCTCCTTAAATAAATAAAATATTTTTATTCAGTATAAAAAAGGAACCCCTCTTTTATACATGAATATTATTCCGATTTTCGATGATTCCATGCCGTCAATAGCTTTGTCATATCTTTAGACAAATAATCCATAATGCTGATGACACGGGGGTACTCCATTCGCGTAGGACCCAAAATACCAACCGTGCCCATATGTTTCCCATCCAGAGAATAAGTGGCAGTAATAATTGTACAATCGCTGAATGGTTCAAAATGATTTTCTTCACCTATTTTAATGGTTAACCCATTTTCTGCTGAACGAAACAACTTCGAAACTAATTTATCTTCTTCAAAAATATCAAGTATGTTACGAACCCGCTCCACATCATGAAACTCAGGTTGACTCAAAATATTAGTTTTACCACCGTAAAATACTTTTTCATGTTGGTGCCTTTGAAAAACATCCTGAAGCATGTCGATCATTGACTCGTATTGAGTAATATATTTTTTCAAAACATTCGAGATTTCCAACGATAATTTTTCCTGTAGTTGTACCATTGGAATACCTCGAAGTTTCTCATTTAAAATATTAACCACTTTTTCTAGTTCAGAACCGTCTAATTTCCCAGGAAAATGAACAGTCTGATTTTCTACGTGGCCAGTATCCGTTACGATAATGACAACAGCCTGGGTTTCGGAGATAGGTATAAGCTGCAATTGCCGTAATCTCGATTCGAATACTTCTGGACCAATGACAATGGAAGTATAACTGGTTAAACTTGATAGCACTTTTGCTGACTCTTGAATAACTTGCTCTATTTCATCAAAGCGATTCGCTAAAATGGACTGAATGTCGGATACTTCATTTTTTGTTAATTTGCTGGGTGATATTAAATGATCGACATAATACCGATATCCCTTTTGTGAAGGAATTCTGCCAGCGGAACTATGAGGTTTCTCTAAAAAACCTAATTCCTCTAAATCTGACATCTCATTCCTAATCGTTGCTGGACTAAAAGTTACATCATCTCTTTTTGATATACTTCTTGATCCCACAGGTTCAGCATTCGTAACATAGTTATCTACGATAGCTTTGAGAATTAGTAACTGACGATCTGTCAACATATACATCCCCCCTGTTAGCACTCTGTGTCTGCGAGTGCTAAATCTATAATATAAGTTACCAAAGATGGATTGAAGTTGTCAACGGGAGAGCGTTATTTCTGTAAACTTTTTTCTTTAATCAGCTAGAAGGAACTTTTCAAATACCTCATTACCAAGCAGTAAACCCTTATCTGTCAAGCGTATGAACTGATTTTTTTCTTCTAAAAGAGAGTTTGCTTTTAAACTGTCAATAACATCCGGAAAAACATCGTGAATGCCTAAAGAAAATCTTTCGTAAAAGGTTTCACTCGAAATCCCTTCTAATTTACGGAGTCCCATAAACATTTGTTCCTCCATCTTTTCTTTTACAGGTACTTCATGTTCTTCTAAATACGGTAACGCATTCTGACGAAGTGCCTTCATATATTTTGGCAACGGACCATTATTTGCTCGTCTTACACCGTTTACATAGCTATGCGCTCCCGCACCTATACCATAATATTCATCATTGTTCCAATAAGTTAAATTGTGCTCACTTTTTAATCCATTTTTAGCAAAATTACTAATTTCATATTGCTGGAAATCATTTATTTGTAAAACTTCACGAAGTTTCTCATACATATCTGCTTCGAGCTCCTGAGGCAGCAATGAAAGTTGACCTTTCCGATGCATTTGATAAAACACCGTTTTCGCTTCAACCTTCAATGAATAAGCACTAATGTGCTCAATCGGCAAGTCACAAGCTTCTTTCAGAGTTGATTCCCACTGTGCCATTGTTTGATTCGGCAATCCGAACATTAAATCAAGAGAAAGATTGGTAATCCCTGCCTCACGACTCATGTGGACAGTCCGCTCGATGTCACTTGTTTTATGGTCACGGTTAATCGCCTGCAGTAATTTTGGGTCAAAGGTTTGAGCACCAATACTTAATCGATTAACCCCTATCTCTTTTAGCATTGCAAGTTTCTCTTTGTCTGCACTGCCGGGGTTTACTTCCACGGTCCATTCAACTGGATCAGCCAACGGAAAATGCGATTTAATACTAAGTAACAGCCTCTTTAATTGCTCAGTTGATAGAGATGTCGGTGTCCCTCCACCAACATATATCGTTTCAATTTTATCTTGCGAAGGGAACTTTTCCTGCGTTAACTTCATTTCTTTCTCACAAAGAGCTAAATATTCATCAATTGGTTGATTTTCCAGGAAAAACTTATTGAAATCACAATAATGACAAATCTGCTCACAAAATGGTACATGTACATAAATAGAACGTGGCACAAAGATCCTCCTATAAAATGCAACGTTAGCTTCCGCCGCCATCTTTTAAGTAGCAAGGTGATCTTCCTTGCTACGCGCGGCTGAAGGTAGTTGCCTTCTCTATACAAACTACAAACTATTGCTTAAGCTCTTTAAAGGCGAAGAGGGCGTGCCAAAAGGTCAATAATGTCCTTCTGATACTCCCCTCATCACTTGAGTTATTTTTTTTCATCCATACTCAAGACAGACATAAACGCCTCTTGAGGTATTTCAACGTTTCCTACACTTTTCATTCGTTTCTTACCTTCTTTTTGTTTCTCCAGTAATTTTCTTTTCCGCGAAATATCGCCGCCATAACATTTTGCCAAGACATTTTTACGCATTGCTTTGATCGTGGATCTAGCTACTATTTTTTGACCTATACTAGCTTGAATAGGCACTTCAAAATGTTGTCTCGGGATTAAATCCTTTAACTTTTCAACAATTGTTTTACCACGATCGTAAGAGCTGTCTCTATGAACGATAATCGATAAAGCATCTACGGTTTCTCCGTTAAGTAAAATATCCATTTTAACCAGGTTACCTTCTTTATAGTCGATTAATTCATAGTCAAAAGATGCGTATCCTTTTGTACTTGATTTTAACGTATCAAAAAAATCATATACAATTTCCGATAACGGTAGTTCGTAAATAATATTGACGCGGTTCTCATCAAAATATTTCATATCAATATAATCACCACGTTTTCGTTGACAAAGCTCCATGACTGCTCCAACATACTCATTTGGAACCATGACTTCCGCTTTGACATAAGGTTCCTTCACAACCTCAATTTTTGCGGATTCAGGCATGTTTGACGGATTATCAATTCGAATTTCTTCTCCGTCTGTTTGCGTTACTTTATAAATAACACTAGGAGCTGTAGTTATAAGGTCCATATTGAATTCTCGCTCAATTCTTTCTTGAATAATCTCCATATGAAGAAGACCTAAAAACCCACAACGAAATCCAAAACCTAACGCTTGGGAGGTTTCCGCTTCAAATTGAAGAGCAGCATCGTTCAATTCTAATTTTTCAAGTGCATCCCTTAACTCATTATAATTGTTAGTATCAACCGGGTACAATCCACAGAACACCATCGGATTTAGTTTACGGTATCCAGGCAAAGCTTCGGCGGTAGGGTTATTTGCTGAGGTTACTGTATCACCGACTCTACTATCGCTGACATTTTTAATACCGGCAATCATGAAGCCTACGTCCCCAACAGTCAATTCTTCCCGAACAACCGGTTTAGGATTAAATACACCAATTTCCTGAACTTCAAACTCTTTCTCTGTTTGCATCATTCGGATTCTTTCACCTGGCTTTACTGTCCCTTCCATGATTCTTATATAGACAATAACGCCTCTATAGGGATCATAAAGCGAATCAAATATCATAGCCTTTAACGGTGCCTCGGGATCACCATCAGGTGCAGGTACGTTTTTGACAACAGATTCCAATATCTCTTCAATACCAATTCCGCTTTTAGCCGATGCTAAGACACAGTCCTCTTTCTGCAACCCTATAACATCTTCCACTTCCTGCATCACACGCTCTGGTTCGGCACTAGGAAGATCAATTTTATTAATCACAGGAATTATTTCTAATTCATTATCAAGTGCTAAATAAACGTTTGCTAATGTCTGTGCTTCAATTCCTTGTGCTGCATCGACAATAAGCAAAGCTCCTTCACAGGCAGCTAAACTCCGGGAGACCTCATAAGCAAAGTCGACATGTCCCGGTGTATCAATTAAATGGAATATGTATTCTTCCCCGTCATTTGCAGTATAAGTTAACTGAACTGCGTTTAACTTTATGGTAATTCCCCGTTCTCTTTCTAAATCCATCGCATCCAGCATTTGATCCTTCATCTCACGTTGAGTGAGCGCACTAGTTTTTTCTAATATGCGGTCAGCAAGTGTTGATTTTCCATGATCAATGTGGGCAATAATTGAAAAATTCCGGATCTTATCTCTTCTTTTTATACGATCTACAGGTTTCATTGCATCATCACTCCTACAAAACTCCATTCCAAAAGAGGGTTATGTCTCCTCTTTAAATCATACTACTAAGTATTATAGCAATAATTGAAGCAATCCTACAAATACATTTATTCTACTGTTCGAAACAAACCTTGAAATACACTCTCGAACATGCCCGAAGTTCTCTCCCCCATTTCCGAAAAAAGGAGGCTGCTTTCCTCCCCTCCGTACGTGGAGGATTCGTGCGTTATTTTTTGATGGAATTCTTCATCTCCACCTTCACCATCATACACAACTATCCCATTATCATCTTCCATATCAATAATATTTGACTCTTTCTCTTTGAGAGTAAATAACGGTTCATCTTCCTTTTCAGCGTTCGGATTTTGATCATTCTCCACTTCTTCTTCAATTACCTCAAAGTTAGATTGATAAAGAGCAAGTCCTTCATTCTGATATATAATTCCTAAAATAAAACCAAACATAAGGATAGAAAGCAACATACACATCCTTACCAATAAATGACCCATCACGGATCCCTCCAATCAATCTTCGGATTCTTGATTCTCCCAATAATACTCGCTGAACACCTCTGCAAATAATTCAATCGAACGATAAACTTCTTCTAACGAGTTTTCTATCCCACCAAATTCAACAGTCATAGCCTGACTCGACAAATCCTGATTATAGACCCCATTTTTTCCGCCTCCGGTTGTATTTGGTGCAAAAATCCCTCGGCTTAATCCATAATGCTGGTCTTGGAGTTGTTTGTGTAATTCATTGGCTAATGCTTCATTTTCTTGATAATTCGGATTATTTTCTCCAATTACAAACAAAGTTTTAGCATAAGATTCGCCATTCATTTCCACTGTAGTCACTTCTTTTGGCTGGGAATCACGGTGTAAATCAAAATAAAACTGCAGATCTTCATTTTTTTCCGACGCTTCTTGTACTATTTCCCGGGACATAACGTAGGATTGGCTATAATCCCATTGGCGCTTATTTAATTCCTCACCTATATCCGTTGTATCAACTTCTGCTCCGATTCCGTACTTTGCAAGCTCCAGTCCTAACCGCTCTCCTGCCAGTGTAATATTGACACTTTCGTGTAGTGCCTCCTTCGAGTTTTGTAATTCAGGAAGGTAAGATTCTCTGTTATGTGTATGGACAATATGTACAGTAACTGGTAATTCTTCCTTGTTCTCTTCGGAAAATGTTTGCTTCAATTCATCAAGCTCTTCAATTCTCTCGGTCGATGCTTCTCGTTCCGCTAATAAAACTTCCATCGGTGGTGCAGATTCAATCGGCATATTTGTATAATCAGAACCTTCTCCAGCGGTAAGTATTTTGCCGTCAAATAGTGAAAATCCCGGTAACTCTCTTCCAAGCAGACTTCGAGGATCATCTGGATCTAAATTTGTTGCTATCTCGAACAAAACAGGTGCCACAGAAGGTTCTTCATATCCATCTGGCAAGCTTTGCTGTAAATACCTATTTTCTTTTCCCATTACAGACACAAGATCTTCAGCAGAAAAAAGGTGACTCACTTCATGAATTGATGCAGAGGTAAGGCTGTAACCCGGACCCAAAGTCGTTAGTGTTGCTGTTAAGAAAAAGATAGTGATAACTCCGAAAATAAAGGATAGCAACTTTTTATGAGGGCTTGTCCTTTTCGACCCTATAAGCCTTCTGTTATTTTTATTTAAATGTTTCGCTGCCAACATTCTCACCCTCTCTATCCCCGTATAACAAATCTATATGAAGGAAGAGAGGATATAGAACGTTGAATTTATCGTGTGTATGCTCCTACATTTTTTTGGTCTACATCTCCATGTAAAGCAGCATTTAAACTTTGAGCAATTAGGTGGGCCATATCTTTTATGAAATCATCTACTTCTTTAGGAGTTACCATAAGATTTTGCCCTAACGGTGACAGAACCTCTGCTATGAGTTGTCGCTTTTCTTGCTCTTCCAATCCCCCAACTACCCCTAAATAGAGCTCTTTTTCCTTGTCACCTGGTAAGTCCTCATCGGTTAGTTTTCTCTTTTCTCCGAATGTCATTCCAGCAGGAGCTAACCTTCCTTTTGGTCCTTGAGGATCCCGAATTTCTTTTCCAAAATGCTTTAAAATATAATCAATCGTATCACTAGTGATTGAAACAGCATCTACAACAGTAGGTACACCAATCGCTATAACCGGAATCCCAAGAACTTCTTCGGACAATTCTTTCCGTTTATTACCGACCCCTGAGCCTGGATGTATCCCTGTATTTGAAACTTGTATGGTTGTATTCACTCTTTCAATAGAACGCGATGCCAAGGCGTCAACAGCAATGATAAAATCGGGTTTCACTTTTTCAACAACACCCATAATGATATCACTCGTCTCAATTCCAGTAAGTCCCATGACACCTGGGGTCAGTGCACTTACTTCACGAAAACCTTCCTGGACATTTTCTGGCTGCAACTGGAATAAATGTTTGGTAATTAACAAATTATCAGTAACCATCGGCCCTAAAGCATCTGGTGTTACATTCCAATTTCCTAATCCTACTATTAAACAAGAATCTTCCTTTCCTACCCCTACAGAATCTAAAAAGTGACTAAATTCTCTTGCAAAAACATTTTCCGCTTTGGCTTGAAGTTCAGTATCTTTTTCCCGTATTCCTTCAATGTAAAGTGTTAAATACTGTCCTGCTTTTTTGCCGATAGCGTCCACTGCACTATCCTCAATGGTTACGTAAGTAATATCAATTCCTTCCTCATTTTTCTCAGAAACACTTACTCCCTGTAATGATGATGGAGAGTCTGTGTCCTTTTCTTTTACAATGCCCTCTCTTTGTTTTGCAAGATCATGTGCTTCTACAGCCAGGTCGGTTCTGACCTGAAATTTCGTTAAATCCAATTCTTCCATCTTTCACACTTCCTCTCTTTTCTCCATCTTCACAAACCATTGATGGAAAATGTTATTGCATTTTAAAAAAGCTTTTGGTACAATCCATAGTGTTGCACACAAAACAAAACGTTATTACTGTCTAGGGGGTGAATAAGATGGCAAACATTAAATCTGCTGTCAAACGTGTCCAAACAAATGAGAAGCGTCGCGCTCAAAATGCTGCATTTAAATCAGACCTTCGTACGGCAATTAAAATTTTCAATACAAAAGCTGATCAAAAAGATGTGGATGGTTCTAAACAAGCATTCCTATCTGCTACTAAGAAAATTGATAAAGCTGCAAATAAAGGAATCTTCCATAAAAACGTAGCGAATCGTCAAAAGTCTCGCTTACAACAGCGTTTAAACGAAATTTCTGCTTAATAAAAAAAACCAAGTTACAGGGATTTCCCGAACTTGGTTTTTTTTATGGGTTATTTTCCGATTCTGATTTTAGTTCCCCTTTGTATCAAGAATAACTCTACCCCTAAAGCATCATTCATTTTTCCTGTTTTAATCCGAAAATCAAGTTCGGCAAGCTGGTCTAAGTAAGACAGTAATTCTTCATCCTTAAATCTTTGTACTTGCTTTAATGCTAATTTAACAACATACGGATGAAGCTTAAGCTGGGAGGCGATCATTTTCTCCCCGTAACCCTGCTGTGCCAACTGCTTCACCTGATATAATATCCGAAATTGACGAACCATCATTGCAAGTATTCGTAAAGGTGGTTCTTTTTGTTTAATTAAATCCTTGAATATTTTCAACGATTGATGAGCTTGACCTTTCACTACGCCATCTACTAAAACAAAAATATCTTGCTCTAGTGACCGGACTACTAGCGAAGATACATGTTCCTTAAGTACTTCGTTGTTTTCTCCGACATGTAAAGCCAATTTTTTTATTTCAGAAGCCATTTGCATTAAATTGGCAGCTGTTAATGTTATCAGTTCTTGCTCAGCACCGTCGTTGAACACTACTTTTTCTTCTTTTGCTTTCGCTTGAATCCATTGTCGCAATTCTTTTTCAACCAGAGGACGAGCCTCCATTACCGTTGCTTGTTTTTTCATTAATTTGACTATTTTTTTTCTGTCATCTAATTTTTCGTAAGGAGCAAGCACAATTAATACAGTTTCTGGTGCCGGTTTTTCTATGTAGCTTACTAATTTGGTTAAATCATGTTCGACTTTTTTAGGATCTTTTTGGCCAGAAAAAAAGATGGCATCTTTAATTAATACGACTCTTCTTTCCCCCATAAAAGGGAATGTATATGCTTCTTCCACTGCAATTTCCACAGGATTTTCAGCCATATCGAACTTCGATAAATTAAAGTCCTGCTCTTCTGCAGAAAGCCCTTTTGAAATAATACGATGCAACATGTCTTCAAGTAAGTAAGTTTCCGTTCCGTATAATAAATATAAAGGAGCTAACTCCCCTTTATTTAATTCTTGCAATACTTTTACATAGGACAAGACTTCCTCCTCCTCCTTCACCATCTCAAGTTTACCATAGCTTTAGGAGAATAGAAAAAGGGAAACGCCTATCTCAGGCGTTTCCCATTTATGATAAACGCCACCCTAAAAAAGACCTAGGTTCCTTCCGGGGACGATAATCAATCTTGTAGTCATATGTTATCCTATGTCTCGTTAATATATAGGTGACAGCACTTAGGAAATAGAGCCAATTTATATTAAATGTACCAGTCTTGAAATCACAAAAATTTTTTCTTCTGCATGCTTAAGTATGGATTTTTCCAACGAAATGACTTATACTAAAATAAGCATATGCACCTTAATTTTGGATCACACATTTCGCTGGTGAAAAGGCGCTCGAGCTAGTCGGTGTAAGAAACAGATTTGTACTTTCTTACCTTTCTAAAAAGCAACAGGAGGGATGCAAAATGAACGAATTTGAAAAGGATGTTCAATCAAATCGCAATGATGCTATTGATAGCGGTATTGGATTTGTTGTAGTATTTGGTTTTTTTATGACCATTTTCGCTATTGCACAAGTAATCGATCTCCTATTTTAAATGATGGTACTACATAAATAACACGCTTCCTTTAGACTTGGAAGCGTGTTTATTTCTTTTCAGAACCTTTTATTACTGGTGGTTCACGGTAAAAATGGCGTTACATTTATAATCCCGTTATTTATTTTTATCACAATAGCCCCTTGCTTATCTGTTCGAAATACCTTCGTTTTATGGCTTGCAAGTCTTTGCAATACTTCCGTACTAGGGTGACCATGACGATTATTTTCACCAGCAGAAATAAAGCCATATGTTGGCTTTAATTGGCTTAGTAAAGCTTCCCCCGAAGAAGTATTGCTTCCATGATGCGAAACTTTCAAGAGATCTACTATAATTCCAGGGTAATTCTCAAGCAGCTTTATTTCTCCGTCTTCTTCCAAATCTCCTGCAAACAACATCGTTCTTCCAGCTAAAACTGCATACATTACGATAGATCTTTCGTTTTCATTTTCCGTATTCTCTGTTCCTGATGGATGAAAGATATAAAATGAGTTTTTCCCAACACTCCAATTCATCCCTTTTTCGGCCAAAGTAATCTCGACTTTATCATTAAATAAACATTCCAGACTTCCCTTACCTTCTTCTGATATCGGAGTACCTTTAGGATATAACGCCTCCTTAATCAAAAATTTTTCATATAAGTAACACGTTTCACCGATGTGGTCTAAATGTCCATGAGACATAATAAGTAAATCAATTTCTTTCATTCCTTTAGCCTTTAAAAAAGGTTCAATTACATAGGCACCAGGTCCTTTAGGGCTTACCGACTCATCTTGTTCTCCCCATTGTACAACTCCGCCTGTATCGATGAGATAGACCGCTTCTCGATGGGGTAATTCCACGACAATGGCATCACCTTGCCCTACATCTAACATCGTTACGGTTATATCCTCATTCATATAAGGCATGAGAAACTGAATGATAAATGGCAGCAACATGATTGTCCCCCCCATTACCCGTATAGATGGTTGCTTTTTTTCAATAAGAACCATGCCAATAAAAATACTAATATACATACTCCATAGCATCCATTCCGGTGGTTTTCCTAAAGCAATAACACTCCAAGAGAGAGTGGATACAAAGTCTAATACAAGTTGAATGAGATGGGTACTGACGGAAAGAAGGTTATAAGTAACTAGAGCTAAAGGGGGAATCACAGCATCTAAGATTACCGTAATAAACGATAGCGGTAATATCCACATGGAGATAAACGGAATAAACACTAAATTAGCAGGAATAGATAATACCGAAAATTCAAAAGAGTGGTAAAGAAATAGAGGCATGGAAATAATTTGAGCGGTAACTGTCACTTTTAATAATAACAATATCGGAGAAGTCTCATTGAATACTTTGTTAGACAGCAATAATCCAAAACTCGTCAAAAAGGACAACTGGAAACCTAAATGATACAAGTAAAATGGATCGATAATAAGAAGAACGAGACAGACAAACGAAATCACATCGATGCCCTTGAGATTTATTCGATATCTAGTTATGACTAAAAATAGCATACACATGAATGAAGCACGCACGACGGAGGGAGCACCACCAGCAATAAATATGTAGAAAGGAAGAAAAAAGAACACGATCAAGGACGCTTTCTCTTTCGTTAAACCTATTCGCAAAAGTATCGCGAAAATAAAAGCTGTTACAATCCCTACATGTAAACCAGATACAGCTAGCAAATGCAATACTCCTAACTGTCGAAACTGTTCCAATCTTTCTTCATTCATGTACGATCTTTCACCAAAAACAAGGGCTGATATCAATGCAGAAGTTTCCAAATCATCTTTTTGGACTATCTTATGAACTGCTTTGCTTCGAGCAGAATCCAACCATTTTAATAAACCTTCCCCTGCGTCACATACAAGGGTATTCTCATTTACTGTCATTCTCCAGTGGATATGTTGTTCGTATAAATATTTTTTATAATTAAAGGTATAGGGGTTTTTAGAGGGAGGAGGAATCTCTAGCTCACCGGTGAAATTGCAATAGTCATACTTATTGGGGATTGTTTTTAAATCATGTTCTTGCCTGAAAGAAAGTAAGATTTTCTCTCCGTTATCTAACAATACTTGGAAAGAGTATCCTCCTGATGTTGATTGTTTTACATTGGAGACTATCTTGCCTTTGAAATTTGCTTCTTCACCTGTCAGTCTCGTTGACATGGTTTCTAGATGGTAAAGTCCATATAAATAAAATATACTCAAAACCAGTACAGATACTACTGCACTTAGAAAGTTTTTTCTTTTTACACCATACACTACCAACGGGAAACAGCCCAACACTAAAAAACCTGCTGACCAAAGATTCCACCCATCAAACGCTAACAGTAATCCTGAGATCGCAAAAAACATAAAACAATAACCGCGAGAAAACATAGCTCCCCCCTTGTGCTGAACGCAATAAAGTTAAAACTGCGTAAAAATATTCTGCAAAAACTTAGAGTCTTTAATAGCTATTTTGTTGCGTCTGCCTAGAAGAGCGAGTTCGAGCACCTCTGTCTAAAGTAAAAGAACACTCTCTAAAAATAATAGAACTATAAGTAGCTTCGAGTTTTATAATATAGATAAGTAAAAATAGGGATTTTTAAAAACAATGCTGGGGGGATTAGTAAAAGTTGGAAACTGTTGCAGAGGACTTGCGTCATTAGATCATTATAAAGAAGATTGCCTCATACACAAACTTGGTATAAATTATGAGACAACCTCATTTAAATAAATTAACTTTAAGGAGTTGCTGTAAAGAGTTTATTTGCCTGATCTTTCAATTTTTCAACTTCTGTTGATTCTACACCATTTTCTTCTAGTTTATTTAATAGATTTGCCGCGAACATTAATTTCTCCTTTGAATTAACATCCAGAATCATTTCCTCTAGCTCGACCTGTTCCACTTCCACACCACTCTGTTCAAACATTTCAAGAGCAAACGGATGATTCTTATACTCTTTTGCGTAAATAACTTTTTTAATTCCAGCTTGTATCAAAGACTTACAGCAATTCAAACAAGGGAAATGCGTAACATATATTTCCGCACCCTCGGTGGGAACTCCAAACTTCGCACATTGCAAAATCGCATTAATTTCAGCATGAACTGTGCGGGCACAATGATCATCGATTAGATAGCAACCATCATCAATACAGTGTTTTCCACCCGATATAGACCCATTATATCCGCCAGCGATCATACGCTTATCTCTAACAATTGTAGCTCCTACCATCAATCTCGTACACGTACTTCTAAGGGCTAACAAATGACTTTGCGCCATAAAATACTGATCCCATGAAATTCGATCCATCTTATGTATTCCTCCTAATTACTCTTCATTCTCTATCCAGTTTAGACAAAGCCTGTCCCTCACGTCAATCAAAATAAAAAGGTGCACATTTCCATTAAAGAAAATAATTACCTAACTATGAGAAATTCTTTTATTGACTCCAGTGTTTTCTCGCCTATGCCAGGTACCTCAACTAAATCTTCAACATTTTGAAAGGGTCCATTCTCGTCACGATAGGCAACTATAGCTTCTGCTTTTGAGGGACCAATGCCCGGAAGCTCCGTCAACTCTGTATCTGTTGCCTGATTCAAAAGTATCCCTTCATTCGAAGGACTTTCACTCACGCCAGATATGTCGCTTATTTCTGCTTCTTCCCCTTCTTTTGGAACCACGATCACCATTTCATCATAGCACCTCTCTGCCAGATTTATCGCTTCTTTAAGAGCTTCTCCTGTGAATCCTCCAGCCTGTTCAATAACATCATGAACTCTTTCACCATCTTTAACTGTATAGACACCTGGATTCGTGACTTCTCCTTTAACATCAACTACATAAAAGGAAGGTTCGACTTCTGCTTGCTCTTCACTATTATCCTCAGGACCCTCTTCCTCCCATGGAAGTGCAGCAACTTCTGCCTCTTCCTCCTCCGTTGAATAAGAAGAAACTCCGAAACCAATCAAACCGCCAACAGCCACTAATATCGTTACACCCAACACAATGAACTTTTGCTGAACGTTATTTTTAGTGAAATTCATTATTTTATGCTCCTTTTCTACTTGCTTTAGTTTGACACGAACCCCTTTATCAATAACTCGTCTAATCATTCACTAACATTAAAAAATCATAGGAAGCTTTTTCGTTTCATAAGTATAAGAATTAGTTTATTAGGAGTGAGGTATATGAAAAATATCGGCTTCATCGGAACAGGAAGTATGGGGAGTTTGATCATAGAAGCATTTATTAAGGCAAAGTATATTCCTCAAAAAAATGTACACATGTTAAATCGTACTATGGAGAAGCCATTAAAATTGCAGGAAAAGTATAAGAAAACCACGATTCATCAAAATGTTAATGAGTTGCTTAGGGACTGTGAGTGGATTTTTTTATGTGTGAAGCCTCATGAGATGGTTGCTGTCCTAGAATCTATGAAAAAAAATATTACCACCAATCATATTATTATAACGATCACAAGTCCTCTTCAAGTGGAAGAATCAGAAAGGATTTTACAGCCTTCTTCTATCCCGGTTGTGCGTTTCATCCCAAGCATTGTTAATCTATCCTTAGATGGGCCTTCCTTAGTGACATTTGGCTCTCAGTGCACCAAGAAGCATCGGAAAGAACTTTGGGAAATGTTTTCTTCTATCTCCAGACCTCAGCTGATCTCTCCACCTATCACAAGGGTAGCGTCTGACATCGCCAGTTGTGGACCAGCATTTCTAAGCTTTCTCTTAATGAAAATGATAAAAGGAGCTACAGACGAAACTGAAATTGATGAAGAAACGGCTCTAAAAATAATGGAACGGATGATTATCGGTTATGGTGAAACTCTTCGACAACAACATTTTGATTTAGAAACCTTAAAGAAAAGAGTTACAGTGCCGGGTGGTGTGACTGGAGTTGGATTAAAAGTACTTGAGGATGAAGTAGGAATGATGTTTCACCATTTATTTCGAGAAACAGAGAAAAAATATCGAGAAGACCGCCGAAAAATTGTTGAGCAGATAAAAGATAGGGGGGAACCATGAGTTAATCGTTAAAAAGAAGTTTTGACTATGTTATTGAATAAAATGAGGAAGTTTTGAGTAGTTAAAGGCAGTGCCCCTGTTTCGGGGCAGCCTATGCTTATCTATTCTTTAGTATATAAGAATAAACAATTTTTGAAAACTATTTTTTTACAGCTTTGAAAAAGATACGGTCTTTCTCTTCTAAATCCGTACTTTCACCAAAATCACTTGAAATTTCAATCTCTTGAAACCCAGCTTCTTCCAACCATTGCTTATATTCTTGCAGTTGAAAAGTTCTTTGATACTGAGTTTCATCAATACGTTCATATGAACCATCTTGTTTTTTCAGAAAAAAAGTAAGCTCGTGTTCGATACTCAACGTTTTTTCTCCTTGTTCACAAAACCACATATAGGAAATATCTTCCCCATTTTCCCCGTATAGCTGATTTGAAAAAATGTATTCCATTTTATATTCTGAATGAACATCAAACAAAAATACCCCATCAGACTTCAAAGCTGAATAAGCTTGTTGGAAGGTTTGTTTGACGTCCTTTGAATCAAGAAGGTAATTCAAACCATCGCAAAAAAGCGTAATGCCATCGAGCTGTTCAAATCCGTTAAAAGATCTCATATCTTGAAGTATAAAAGGAATATTTAATCGTTGCTCTCTTTTTTTATCGTCAGCAATTGTCAACATGTCTTGAGACAAATCTACCCCAAACATGGTAAATCCTTGCTTTGCAAGCATACACGTTAACGTTCCTGTTCCGCATGCTAGATCTAAAATTCTCCCTTTATGAGGGAAATTAGTTGTTGCAAATGACAGCCAGGACTTGTAGGGCGCGTCTTCCATTAAACCATCATACAAGGAAGCGAAGTGATCGTGTTTCATGTAATCGTCCTCCTTGTACTATCTATTCAGAATTTCTTCTACGTCGATTATACGTGCGTCTCCCCATAACTTTTCGAGGTTATAGTAAGAACGCTCTTCCTTATGAAAGACATGAACGATCACATCATTTAAATCAATTAGGATCCATCTAGCCTTATCAGCTCCTTCTAACCTTTTAAGTTCAAAGCCCGCTGCCACTGCAGATTTTTTTATTTCGTTAGCAATCGCGGCTACTTGTGTTTCTGAATTACCATGGCAAATCACAAAATAATCCGCTATTAGGGAAACTCCTTGCATATCTAATGTAGTTATTTCATGCGCTAGTTTATCATCTGCTGCTCTAACAGCTATATCCAGTTTCTCATTCGAATTCATATATTATTGACAACCTCCATTTTTAATAAAAAAACATATTTTAACATTTTCCTCTTACCAGCTTTAAAATTAATTAAACGAGTTACCTTTACTATAACCTATCTTAAAACAAAATCATTATATGCTGCAAAAGTATCCGGATATATCGGCAACTGTTTATTGCTTAAATATTGAATCGTATTTCCCAGTGCAGTCAGACAAGCCAGATCAAGATTTTCATCGGAAATTTTTCTTACTTCTTCCGCTTGTCGAAACGTTCTGCCTGGTTCTATATAATCCGCCAAAAACACAATTTTTTCTTCCAGTGACATACTTACTTTTCCCGTCGTATGAGATCGAATACATGATAGGATTGTCTCATCCGTGATGAAAAGTTCTTCTTCAATAAATACAGCTCCAACGAATGAGTGAAGTATCTCATCGCCATAGTCTAACATGGCATTGGGAAGTTTATCGCACGTTTGCACTTTACGCCTCATCTCAATAATTGGACGGTGCTTTGCATAATCGTGAAGAATTGCAGCTAATCTGATTTTTTCTAGATTGCCACCATAAATGCCAACTAATCTTGTTGCTTCCTCCGTAACTCGCACAGTATGCTCATAACGTCTAGGTTTCAAGGCCTTTTGAACCGTTTCAAATGCAGTAACCTCATTCATATAAACGATTCTCCTTTATAAATTGGTATACCTCATGTAGAAGCAAAAACTTGTTCTCCTTGTTCGATCTTATACTTTTCCGAATATAACTAGACGATAATTCAACTGTCACTTCCTCTAGTAAAAGCACTTCTTTTGGGACACTAACACGAGGAACTTGAAATCCTGGTCTAACTATAACTATAAATGGCAACATCGCTTGTAATTTTTCGCTTTTATGCCAAGAATGGAAATTTTTCAAGCTGTCTCCACCCATTATGAACGAAAATTGCACATTCGGATAGTCCTCTAGAAGATCTTGAACCGTATCGGCTGTAAATGAAAGACCTTTTCGTTGCATTTCGATGAGGCAAAGTTTATAAGAATCATGCGTGTTAACCATCAGTGTCACTAAATCAATACGTTGCTGCTCCGTGGTTTTGGAAGAGACTTTTTTATGGGGAGGAACATAATTCGGCATCCACCATATCTCATCCAACTCTCCTTTTATTCTTGCTTCCTCGGCCATAATTAGATGCCCGAGATGCGGAGGATCAAATGTTCCACCAAAAATACCTACTTTTTTCATGTTGCTCCTCCCTATTAATTCGGAAGTTCAATCGATTTTTGTTCTTTAGATTCCTTGTAGAAAATCAATGTATTCCCGATAATTTGAACGACTTCCGCTTTCGCTCCACGCCTGATTTCTTCTGCGACAACTTCTTTATCTTCTTCGCAGTTTTGTAAAATACTTACTTTAATGAGTTCCCTTGCTTCTAATGCATCATCTGCCTGTTTAATAAGGTTTTCATTCACTCCGCCTTTTCCAACTTGTAGTATAGGCTTTAAGTGATGAGCCTCTCCTCGTAAAAAGCGTTTTTGTTTTCCAGTTAGCATAATTATCCTCCTAATTCTTTCATAACTACATCTTTCATTATTTCCCGTGGAGCTTCCTGTCCTGTCCAATACTTAAATGATAGTGCACCTTGATTAACAAACATGTCTAAACCGTTAAGAATCTTTGCACCTTTTTTTTCCGCCTCCAGTAAAAATCTTGTCTGGAAAGGAGTATATATAAGATCGCTGACAATTACATTTTTACCTAGCATCTCTAGTGATAAAGGCATGGTATCTATGTCAGGCGTCATTCCAATCGAAGTTGTATTAATTATAATATCAAATTCTGTTAATTTAGCCTGTGCCATTCCAATTGGCATAGCTGCTGAACTTGTGTACTTTCCACAGTCCTTTGCCAGACTTTCCGCTTTAGATAACGTCCGGTTTGTTATAACCAATTCCTTTACACCATAAGAAGCCATCGTTATAGCTATACCTTTTGCTGCACCACCTGCACCTATTATTAATACACGAGAGGAGGCAATCGTTTTTTCTGAAATTGGCTGCAAAGACTGCATATAGCCTTCTCCATCTGTATTATAACCCACAAGCTTACCATCCTCCTGAACAATCGTATTAACAGCTCCTATTTTCTCTGCTAAAGGATCAATCTCATCAAGAAAATTCATAATTTCCACCTTGTGTGGGAGCGTGACATTTAATCCCTTCACTCCCAAGCCTCTCATTCCCTGAACTGCTTGTTCTAGATACTGTTTAGGAACATGAAACGCATGATATGCTGCATCTAAATGACAATATTTAAAAGCTGCTTCTTGCATGACCGGAGATAAACTATGCGAAATTGGATCGCCTATCACACCATATACTTGTTTCATTCTCCATCACTTCCCCTATTAGCTAATTAAAATTAAAATATTGAAGGTCTTACACTTACCGTGACTCCTTTAGGTGCATAAGATTTTACAATACTACCTGAACCACTAACAGTCACCCAGCCCAATCCAGAAAAAACAAGGTCGTATTTCCCCTCTTTTATTTTCCATTCTCTCTCTGTCATTTCAGGAAAAGCAGCTATATTCTCTTTTTTAGGCGGTGTTAATAGTTCCCCTAAATGATTAGAATACAATTCATCAGCTTTTTCCGTTTTAGTACGATGAATATGAAGATCATTGGATACATAAACAACAAACGATTGAGGTTCTCCATTATTAAAGTCCACTCTTGCCAAACCGCCTAAGAATAATGTTTGACCCGAAGTAAGTTGAAATATTTTTGGTTTCACTTCTTTTTTCGGTGTAATTATCTTAAGCTCTTCTTTATCTACAAGGTGAGCCATCTGATGATGATTAATAATTCCAGGTGTATCAAAAAGATTAGAACCGTCGTCTAGAGGAACATCGATCATGTCCAATGTCGTTCCGGGAATGTTTGACGTTGTGATTAACATCTCATCTTCTGCTCCAAACTCCTTTAACAACTTATTAATAAATGTTGATTTTCCAACATTTGTGGAACCAACGATATATACATCTTTTTTACCACGATGTTCATCGATTAAATTTGCAACATCCATCAATGCTTCACCTGTGTGCGCACTCATTAAGTGTACATCTGTAGCCGTCAAACCATATTCTTTTGCTGTCCGTTTCATCCATTGAATGACCTTCTGCCTTTTTACGGATTTAGGAAGCAAGTCCACCTTATTACCAACGAGGAGAACTTTATTTTTCCCTACAAATCGATGTAAACCTGGCAACCAACTTCCATCAAAATCAAATATATCAACAATTTTAACGATAAGGGCTTCTTTTGTTCCAATTTCATTTAGAATTTTTAAGAAGTCGTCATCTTTTAAAGAGACATCTTGAACCTCATTGTAATGTTTTAACCGATAACATCGCTGACATATAATAACATCCCGTTCCATTGCTGAAGATGGTGTGTACCCTAGTCCATCTTTACTCTCCGTTTGAATTTTCACTCCACAACCCGAACAAATTACTTCTTCTCTTCCGATTTCTCCCATTCTATTAACCCCTTCTTTTTCATTGATTGGAAAACTATTCGCTCAATCCGACGATTGAATTTAGTAAAAAAACCATCGTTTTTTGCTACTGGCACGACGAGTATCGTTTGAAACCCACTTCTGTTGCCACCTAAAATATCTGTTAACAGCTGATCACCGATCACAACTGTTTCTTCTCTTTTTACATTCATGAGTTTGCATGCAGTTTTAAACGCACGGCTCAACGGCTTCTTTGCACTGTGTATAAAAGTAATTTTATGAGGGTCCGCAAAATACTTTACTCTCTTTTCATTATTATTAGATACAATCACAACTTGAAACCCTAGTTCTCTTAAATTTTCAAACCAAGCAATTAATTCTTCTGTAGCATCTGGACGATCCCATTCTACTAGGGTATTATCAAGGTCTGTTATTATTGCCTTGATACCTTTTTCTTTGAGTTCGGTAATCGATATATCAAACACAGATTGAACATATTGGTCTGGAATAAATTGTTTTAGCACAAACTTCCCCCATTTCGCGTTCAGAAATTGCATTTTCCTCTATTAGAAAATATTTCATCTCTTTATATTACCTGTAATCGATCATTGATTTCAAATATAACTAGAAATTTTAAAAATAAATTGCAACTATTACAAAAATCTTTCGACAAAATTTTACATTTATGCTTATCTGTGGATAAGTTTTTGCACAGGAACAAAAGAGATGTACCTTTTATTTAGAGTCTTTATAAACAACATATCCACAAAGATATCCACCGATTTTGTGGATAATGTCTAGTTTGAGTACCACTGACATTCGTGGTAATATCAACTAAACTCACTAAGAAACACACTTTCTAAAGAGTGAACGTTTTGAATAAAAGGAGGATAATTTTCATGAGAAGATATGGAGCGATGCAAAATTTGTCCGATGAACTTCTTGTTGAAACATACTATAAAGCTCGAGAATTAAACCTATCTGACGATTTCCTGTACTTAGTACTTAAAGAAATGGAACTGCGTGCTATTTATGATAAGAAAATTGATCTATAGAAAAAAATAGGACAAGTACCAATAACTTAAGCAGCTATTTCTCTTGTCCTATTCCTGACGCCTTGTAATAACCCGGATATATTCCCTGGGTTCAAACTTTATTGGTATTAATCGTTCTTCATCTAATTGAAACCCCTCATACTGATCCTCATTTTCACGATATTTCATCATGTCACTCATTGTATTTATATGAAGAACACCTCCAACAGAAAATATAAAACTAAATATTATCAAAGATATCAATACTTTTCTTTTTAATCTCAACAAGGTCACCTCCCTTTATTATAAGGGTGAGCCTGTTTTTTTTATTTATACAATGAAATAGAAAATTTCTGAGAAGAATACTCTTTAACTAAATTAAAGATGCTATGTAAGAGGATTGGCTTGTTTTTAGGGGAACTTGTTTGGAATAAGTACCGTTTTCTATCCTCCTCAATCTAATCGCTCCGCGGGGGGCGGGTTAGCCTTCGGATCTTTTTTCACAGGAGTCTTGTCGGATTAGCAATGATTGAGGCCCCCGCAAGGACGAGCGTTACTTCAAAAGTATGCATCGAGTTTTATAAACTTTTATAAAAACAAACTGCTTAAAACAACATTTAGTCATAACAAATCGTAATTTAAAAAAAGGTTAAAAAAAAAGTTTTCATTTGTTTTAACTGTGTTTCTACATATTTAACATTATTTATAAAGTCCACGCATGTTAAAGTAATAAAGGATGCAAGGACATTCGATTTATATTATACTTTTATTTGCGCGAAAAAGAGTAATTCCCTGCGACCCATTTAATAAAAGTGGTAAAATGAAAACCCATGAATCAATTGTTCAATAAGGAGGTAAATAACTTGTCAATGCTTCATTTTGTTGCTTTAGCACCTTTTATAGTAGCGATAATCATTCCGTTTCTATACAAAAAATTCCGTCATATACATACAGGCTGGTTTGTTTTGCCAGTCCCTTTACTATTATTTATCTACTTAATTCAATATCTCCCTTTGGGTGGAGAGGCCATGGAAATAGTAGAAAACACTGTTGCATGGGTGCCCTCTTTAGGCATAAACTATACTGTCTATTTAGATGGTTTAAGCCTTTTATTTGCCTTGCTGATCACTGGAATAGGGGCTTTAGTTGTTCTCTACTCCATTTATTACATCGCAAATAAAAGAGACGAACCACTTAACAACTTTTACGTATTTTTGTTAATGTTTATGGGAGCTATGCTAGGAGTAGTCTTATCTGATAACTTAATTGTTCTTTATGTATTTTGGGAGATCACAAGTCTTTCTTCCTCTTTGTTAATTGCCTATTGGTATCATAAAGAGAAATCACGTTATGGGGCCTTAAAGTCTATGTTAATAACTGTTGCAGGTGGATTCGCTATGCTTGCCGGTTTTGCATTGCTTTATGTAATGACTGGAGCTCTCGGCTCTGCAACTTTTAGTATTCGTGAAATCATTTCATACGCGGATGTTTTAAAAGACAGTCCTTTATTTTTACCCGCAATGCTATTAATTTTACTTGGAGCTTTTACAAAATCAGCTCAATTTCCTTTCCATATATGGTTGCCTGACGCTATGGAAGCACCTACGCCTGTTAGTGCTTATTTACACTCTGCAACCATGGTTAAAGCAGGAATTTATTTGGTAGCTCGCTTTACCCCTTTATTTGGCGGGGAGGCTGAGTGGTTCTGGATCGTAACCGGAGTCGGATTATTTACCATGCTATGGGGATCCGTATCCGCAATTAGACAAAAGGATTTAAAAAGTATTCTTGCCTTTTCAACCATCAGTCAGCTAGGTTTAATCATGAGTTTGCTTGGACTTGGGTCTGCAACTTTGTATTTTGATATTCCTAATGCCGGATCGGTCTATTCGGTCGCCATTCTTGCGGCAATATTCCACCTTGTTAACCATGCAACTTTTAAGGGCAGCCTATTTATGGTAGTAGGGATTGTGGACCATGAAACAGGTACACGTGATATTCGTAAACTTGGTGGACTTATGGCTCTAATGCCTATTACATTTACCATTTCACTCATAGGAATCGCTTCAATGGCTGGATTACCTCCTTTTAACGGTTTCTTGAGCAAGGAAATGTTTTTTACCGGCACGCTGCAAAGTATGACGCTTGATATTTTTAACGTTCAAACACTTGGTTTTATTTTCCCGATTGTTGCTTGGATTGCAAGTGTATTTACGTTTATCTACAGCATGATTTTGTTCTTTAAAACATTTACTGGAAAATACCAGCCTGAAAAACTGGATAAAGAGGCTCACGAGGCTCCAATGGGCTTATTAATCCCGCCAATTATCCTAGCTTCTTTAGTTGTAATCTTTGGTTTCTTTCCGAATTTATTGGCCTACACGATCATTGATCCTGCGATGCAATCCATTCTGCCAGGACTCCTCACAGAAGGAGAACAATTTGACGTAAAAATATACCATTGGCATGGACTTAATCCTGAATTGTTTATGACGATAGCTGTTGTTGCTTTCGGTACACTTATTTATTTGAATTTAGACCGCTGGAAAGAAGCTACTTTCTTCATAAGAGAAAGAGATCCACTTAACGCATTTTACGATAACGGATTAGACGGGTTGGTCACGGGATCTCAAAAAGTTACAAAGTTACAAATGACCGGCTTACTAAGAGATTACATTCTTTACATGTTAGTTTTTATTATTGGTATGATCACCTGGACCTTTATAAAATTCAATGCTTTTCAATACGACTTTGCAAATCTGACTGTGGTGCCTCCATATTTATGGATTGTAATACTAGTAATTATTGCGGCATCCATTTCTTTACCATTCATCTCCCATCGGATATCTTCCATCTTAGTCCTTGGTGTGATTGGTTTTCTTGTAGCACTGCTATTTGTGATTTTTAGAGCTCCTGATTTAGCATTGACACAATTACTGATTGAAACAGTAATGGTTGTACTCTTTTTATTAGCTTATATTTATCTACCTGAGCTGAAAAAAATAGATGTGAAACCGAGATTTAATATATTAAATTTAGTCGTTTCTATCGGTATGGGCCTGATTGTTATTGTCACGGGAATAAGCGTCCATGCAATGAGAAATGATCTCGACATCACGTCCATTTCTGAATATTTCATTGAAAACTCAAAAGCTTTAGGTGGCGGCTATAATATGGTCAATGTCATCCTTGTCGATTTCCGTGGTATGGATACATTACTTGAAGTGTTGGTATTATCTATTGCAGCATTAGGTGTTGTAACGATGATTAAATTGAAAATGAAAGGAGGAGAGGATATATGAAGACAAATTACCTCATGCTCCATACCATTACTCGTATCGTTACTTTTATCATCCTTTCCTTCTCGATTTATTTATTTTTTGCAGGACATAATAGTCCAGGTGGAGGATTTATCGGTGGATTAATGATGGCTTCAGGGCTTATTCTTCTCTACTTAAGTTTTGATTTAAAGACTATTAAACGAGTTTTACCATTTGATTATTCAACGCTTATTGCAACGGGATTGTTAATCGCTTTGTTAACTGGCTTCAATGGTTTATTGTTTGGAGATCCTTTTCTTACTCAATATTTCGATTACTTTGAATTACCTATACTAGGTGAGGTTGAATTAACAACCGCTCTTCCTTTTGACCTTGGAGTTTTTATCGTTGTCGTTGCAATCACTCTATTAATAATTTTAACCATTGCAGAGGATGATTCATAATGGAAATATTAATGATCGTCACAGCTGGCATCATCATTTCTGTGAGCACGTATTTATTGCTAACGAGAAGTATATTAAGGGTAGTATTTGGGATTGTCCTCTTGTCACATGGGGTCCATCTATTGATATTAACAATGGCTGGTTTAATGGGAGGGTCTCCGCCTCTTTTAACAGAAGATGCTTCTTCCTATACTGATCCACTTCCTCAAGCATTAATTTTAACTGCTATCGTTATTAGCTTTGGAGTTACTGCATTTGTATTAGTGCTTGGATATCGAACATATAAAGAACACAAAACCGATGATTTAGATCAATTAAGGGGTAATGGCGATGAATAATATTGTTGTATTACTTCCAGTCCTAATACCTTTTGTGGCAGGCGTAATTCTTATATTCTTCAAGAATTTTTCGACGATTCAACGTACAATCAGTGGTCTTGCTGCATTTATACTATTATTCAGTTCTGTTTTCCTCACGTATCACGTTTATCAGGACGGAATATTAACATTGGAGGCTGGAAATTGGTCCGCACCATTCGGTATCATTTTTGTTGCCGACTTGTTTGCTGGATTGATGACTATCCTAAGCGGAATTGTTGGAGTAGCTTGTCTCTTTTTTGCTTATAAAACCATTCATAAGGATAGAGAAAAGTTTTATTTCTATCCGTTTTATTTTTTCTTATTAACCGGGGTTAATGGTGCCTTTTTGACGGGCGATATATTTAACCTGTTTGTCTTTTTTGAAGTTATGCTGATTTCGTCTTACATATTAATTGTAATGGGCGGAACTAAGTACCAGCTTAGAGAATCTTTCAAGTATGTAGTAATTAATATTTTCGCTTCTGCTTTATTTCTAATTGCCCTTGCATTTCTGTATTCGTTAACAGGCACTTTGAATTTTGCACATCTCGCACAACGAATTGCTGAGGCTGAACAAACCGGTGTCTTCAATGTTGTAGCGATTCTATTACTAATCGTATTTGCGATGAAAGCAGCTTTGTTTCCATTGTATTTTTGGTTGCCTAATTCCTATTATGGACCTCCTACAGCAATTGCAGCTATCTTCGGCGGACTTTTAACAAAAGTAGGTGTATATGCGATTTTCCGAGTGTTTACACTCGTATTTATACACAATATTGATTTTACACATTCGGTAATTTTATTTTTGGCTGGAGCTACTATGTTTGTAGGAATATTAGGTGCTGTCGCCAAGTTCGATTTCAGACATATCCTGTCTTACCAAATTATCAGTCATGTTGGGTATATGATTATGGGACTAGCGTTGTTTACGCCATATGCGATAGCGGGTGCCATATTTTATATAGCACATGATATGATTGTCAAAACATCATTATTTCTTTATGCAGGCGTCACACAGAAAATAACAGGAACAACGGATCTAACAAAAATGGGTGGTTTATTAAGAACATATCCCCTGTTAGGCTGGTTATTTTTCATTTCAGCTATAGCACTTGCAGGTATTCCTCCACTAAGTGGATTTTTCGGAAAGTTTGCGATGATCGTAGCCGGTTTAGATCAGGGTCAGTATATTATCGTTTTTATTAGTTTACTTGTAGGATTATTAACGCTGTACTCTATGATCAGAATATTTATCTATGTTTTCTGGGGAGAACCTAAGATAGAGAATGACAAAGAAAATCCTGTAAAAATAATGCCATTACTACTCCCTATTATTCCTTTAGCAGCTTTAACGATTGCAATGGGAGTATTTGCAGAACCGATATTCTCATTCTCTATGGAAATAGCAGAACAGTTACTGGACCCATCACAATACATTGAATCTGTGTTTAAGGAGTAGGTATTATGGCGTTTCAAATTTTACTTAATATGTTGATAGCAGTAATTTGGATGCTATTGAAAAACAATTTCAGCCCCGTTGAATTTATGTTGGGTTATATTGTCGGGTTGGTCCTATTGTTTTTCTTGAGAAGGTTTTTAAAGTTTGATTTTTACTTCCGGCGGATTTATGCCCTTTTCAAACTGATTATTCTCTTTTCGTATAAATTGATAATGTCTAATTACGATGTTATTAAAATCATTCTCAGTCCCAAACTGAACATCGAACCAGGAATTATTGCGGTGCCAACAAAACTTAAAACAGATTGGGAAGTAACCTTGTTGGCAAATCTTATATCGTTAACACCTGGAACGCTTTCGATGTATTTTTCAGAGGATGGAAGAACGATTTTTATACACTCCATTCATGTGCCTGATAAAGAGGCGGCAATCAAAGAAATACACGATTCGTTTGAAAAAGCTATTATGGAGGTGACCAACTAATGCTTTATACCTTCAGCCATATTACATTAGTATTAATGTCGCTTTCAATTGCTATTTGTCTTTACAGAGTTTTTATTGGACCTACAATCGCCGACAGGATAGTAGCCCTAGATACTACAGGTATTAACTTAATAGGGTTTATTGGGATCATCATGATTCTGCAGGATACAGTTGCTTATTCAGAAGCAATCCTGGTTATTGCAATATTAGCCTTTATTGGTACGATTGCATTTTCTAAATTTTTGGAAGGAGGAGTTGTCATTGATCGAAATCATCATTAGCATCCTTCTTCTCATTGGTGGAGGGCTTACCTTCATCGGGTCCATTGGCATTCTTCGTTTTCCAGATGTTTATGGCAGGTTACACGCTGCAACTAAAAGTGCTACTTTAGGTGTTATCAGTATAATGTTCGCAACGTTTTTTTACTTTTGGTTTACACATGATATTTTTGTCGGCAAGCTTCTCTTAACCATTTTATTCGTGTTTCTTACTGCTCCCGTTGCAGCATTTATGGTTTCTAAGGCAGCATATAATACCGGAATTAAAATGTCGGACAAAAATAGTCAAGACGATTTAGCGATAGCAATGAGGGAACATGAGAAGAAAAATAAGCAAGAAAAATCAAATAGTGATGTTTAAAAATACAGAGGGTGCCTCAAAAAGTCATAATTGACCTTGAGACACCCTCTTTGAATATTTTTTCATTGTTTTTACTCTTTCCATCTACCAATTGATTGCCCGTGTTTGATAACAACATCCACTTGCTTGACTTCCTCGTTTATCACGATCGTATCTGGCTCGAATAACAGAACAATACTCGATCCAAATGAAAAATAAGCTACCTCTTCTCCCCTATCAAGTGTTTTTCCTGCATGGGTAGGATGAATACTGTTCACATTCAATGCTCCTACCTTTACCATCGCCATCCGTTTATCCTGATGAGTTAGCTCGGTGATTAATCGATAATTGGAAGCAAGGGGTTCTTTGCCATAAAATTTCCCCATCTCATTCACGGGCTCTGAGTATTTCCCTAGTGCCCATCTTTTGACGACTTTTCCCGAAAAAGGACTATGTATTCGATGATAATCTTTCGGGGATAAATAAAATACAAAGTAATCCCCATGTTCATATCTGTTAATCGCCGACTGAATACCTAACAGAGTTTTAAGTGAATATGCCTTTCCTTTAACATGAAAAGACAAATCCTCCCCTATTTTCCCTGACTCCGTTAAAACTCCATCAACCGGGCTAACAATTTCGTTTTCATTTTCAGGTAATGCACGAACCCCAGTTTTCAGTTCACGGGTGAAAAATTCGCCAAGTGTAGGGTAATCAGTGACTTCCCTTGCGAGTTCTCCAAGATTTACACCGTATACTTTCGCAAATGATGAGACAAATGGTTTACTTAATTTTGTACTTACAAAATCCTTTAATAGCCTTGAATAGACCGGGTTGTTTGTTAATTCCAGCATTAATTTATACATTTCTTTTTTCATAATTAAGACTCCTCTATTTGTGTTCAGCATTTTAATGCTATACTTACCTTTCCTTTATGTTAACAATTTTAACATTTTCCATCCTTGTGATAGGTATTTTCCCGTATAAAAATATAATTTAATATAGTTGTCTTCCATCGGGGAGACTTTTCTAAGAAAAACGCAAAGCGTATTTTATTGAATACAGTGTGTCTTTTACTAATATAAGATTTGGTAGTAAAATTAAGGTAAGAATTTCTTCCTTAGCTTCTCATATTAATATTTACTCTTTTTTGGAGGACAAAAATATGCAAATTATTCTTTCCCATTCTAATTTAGATTTTGACGGTTTAGCTTCGATGATAGCTGCCCAAAAACTATACCCGCAGGCTGAGATAATTTTGCCCTCGAAAATAGGGCCGGAAGTATCTCACTTCCTAGCTATATATAAAGATACATTCCCGTACAAACAAACTCAACAAATTGAATGGAAACATGTTAAAACGGTTATTCTCGTAGACACTAATGATCTTGACCGGACGGGGCAATCTGAGTTATTGCCAACACAAACAGAATTGATTATTTATGATCATCATCCTCGTACGAGTGAGACACCTGAACATAAAGAAACGATTATAGAACATGTTGGTGCTACAGTTACACTATTAATAGAACTACTCATTCAAACTGATGTTCTAATTACACCCTTTGAAGCTACTGTTTTTTCAATGGGTCTGTATACGGATACCGGTTCCTTTTCATATGGGCATACAACTGCAAGAGATTTCAAAGCGGCTGCATGGCTGTTGGAAAATGGCGCGAACCTTCAAGTAGTGGAACAGTTTTCCGATGCTCCATTGAAAGAAACACAACAGATACTTTTTAAAAGCTTATTAAAAAATAGTGAATTCATTTCGATAGATGGCTTGGATATTGCACTTGCTTCATTTCAGCAAAAAAATTATACTGGTCATCTTTCGAAAATTACGCGTAAATTAATCGAGGTAACTGGAGCAGATGCAGTATTTTCTGTCGTGCAGATGGGAGAAAAAACGTTTGTTACGTACCGGGCTGCTTCAGAGAGGATAAATGCGCTGCCTCTCATGCAATCTCTTAACGGAGGTGGGCATAAGAAAGCTGCTTCTGCACTAATCAAAAATCAACCGGTTACATTGATAGTAGAGAGGATTCGAAAAAAACTTCCCTCTCTCGTTTCTCCAGCCTTAATGGCGAAACATATGATGTCGTCCCCAGTGAGAGTCGTTGCTCCTGATACAACCATTGAAACGACTTCTAAAATGTTATATAGATATGGTCATACTGGCTTTCCCGTTGTGGATAACGAAAAGATCCAGGGTATTATTTCGCGAAGAGATGTAGATAAAGCTTTACACCATAAATTGGGACACGCTCCTGTGAAAGGATTTATGAGCCATGAGCCAATCACTATAACGATTCATGACACCATTGACCGTATTCAGGAAATCATGATTGATAAACATGTCGGCCGACTACCGGTATTACATGAGAATACTTTAGTAGGTATTATTTCGAGGTCAAATATCATTCAAGCTATGCACGGTGAAAAAACAGGTAGTACTATGTTGCCATCTAGCTTTCCCCACCCAACAAAACGGCAAGTAACAGAAACAATGAGAAAAAAATTCCCGAGTTCGATTTATCAGTTATTAGTAAGTATAGGCGACCAAGCCGCAAAACTTTCCATGGCACCGTATCTAATCGGTGGAATGGTTCGTGATCTTTTGCTTGATAAAGATAATAAAGACATGGATATTGTTGTGGAAGGTAATGGGATCCAACTTGCCCTTCACTTGCAATCAACTTATGGAGGTTCAGTAAGGCAGCATGAAGAATTTAAAACAGCAACTTGGAAACATCCTTCTGGTTTCCTTATAGATTTAACAAGTGCCAGGACTGAATATTATGATTTTCCGGCGGCACTTCCAAAAGTAGAAATGTCAACCATTAAAGAGGATCTATTTCGACGGGATTTTTCTATTAATGCCATGGCTATATCCCTCAATTACGAAAGTTTTGGTGAGCTGCTGGATTATTTTCACGGATATGAAGATCTTAAATCAGGGAAAATTCGTGTGCTTTATAATTTAAGTTTCGTAGAAGATCCTACCAGAATTTTAAGATCGCTTCGTTTTGAAAGCCGTTTTGATTTTCGTATGGACACTCAAACAGAAAAACTGGCTCACCAATCTGCGAATAATATTCTCTCTGTATCAAAACAAAGATTAGCGAATGAACTATGTCGACTTTTTTACGAAGGAAACGCCTCTCACTGCGTGAATCGACTTTATGAACTAGAACTTCACACCTATTTAGTCACAAATCCAATCAAACATGAGATTGCTGCAAATCGAATACGCGAGCTGGAGGATTACCACAGGGATCTACATCAAAAAGGACTCGCCATTTCTAGGTCTGTCTGGATAGGCTACATGGCGGCATTGACGTATGGAGACTCTAAAGACATACGGGAATTAGAAGACTATTGTTTATCGAAAGAAGATCAAACTGTGTTAAATAAAATCGAGGAGTTAATACACCATCTAAACCAAGACCTTGTGAACGTCCCTATAGCAACATTTCACGAACACTTTTCTACTTATTCATTGGAATCACTTTTAGGTTTTCTAGCATTTATTCACCTAGACGCTAAAAAATCATTTATTGATTATTTAATCAAAAGAGAGAGATTACAACGAAAAATAACGGGAAATGATCTCAAAGAATTGGGATTGACTCCAAGTCCTTTATTTAAAGAATTACTTTATAAGGCGGAAATATTTCAGTTACAATCATCCACTATTACGAAAAGAGAAATTCTCGAGAAACTCACTGGACAGTATTAGTAATGACATTTGAAATCGAGTTTTTAAGACACATTTTTACAGTGGCATTCCAACTATTTGTCTTTTCAAAGGGATTATCCTTGCTATCACTTTTAAGCTCTTTTATAATAGCAATTGAGTCCGAAAAGTTAGTGAATCATTTCACTTAAATGATACTATTTCATTTTAAGGAATACAATTGGACTTAAATGACAATCATTATTTATAAAAGGAGAGATTTATAACATGGCTGAAAAACGTATGGTAGGAAAACAAGCACCAAGATTTGAAATGGATGCGGTTATGCCTAATAAAGAATTTGCGAAGGTTTCTTTAGAAGAAAATATGAAAAATGATCAATGGACAGTTTTATTTTTCTATCCAATGGACTTCACATTTGTTTGTCCAACAGAAATCACTTCTCTTAGTGACCGATTTGATGAATTTGAAGATTTAGATGCAGAAGTTATAGGAGTTTCAACCGACACTGTCCACACACATAAGGCTTGGATTAATACTCATCGTGATGATAATGGTCTTGGTGATCTGAAATATCCACTTGCGGCAGATACTAATCACCAAATTTCTCGTGAGTATGGTGTACTTATTGAAGACGAAGGTGTTGCTTTGCGAGGTCTTTTCATCATTAGTCCTGAAGGCGAATTAATGTATGCAGTTGTAAATCACAACAATATCGGTCGTGATGTTGATGAAACATTACGTGTATTACAAGCACTTCAAACAGGTGGATTATGCCCTGCCAACTGGAAGCCAGGACAAGCTACGCTGTAAGTTATCAAACAATAGATGCGTCAGATAATATTATTGATGTACCATCTAAGAAAATGTGTTTTAAGGAGTGTTTTTGATGAAGTTACGAGCACAAATGCCTGATCTTAATGGGGCAACTGCGTGGCTAAACGGAGAAGTTTCTAAAGAGGATCTTGTGGGTGACAAGCCTACATTAATTCATTTCTGGTCTGTAAGCTGCGGATTATGTAAAGAAGCAATGCCAGATGTCAATGAATTTCGTGATGAATACAGCGATAAACTAAACGTTATTGCGGTTCACATGCCACGATCTGAAAAGGATCTTGATATGGCAGTCATTGAAGAAACTGCTAAAGAACACGATATCAGTCAGTCGGTTTTTGTTGATAATGAACACAAACTTACGGATGCTTTTGAAAATCAATATGTACCTGCCTACTATGTGTTTGATGAAGAAGGTCAACTTCGTCATTTCCAAGCAGGTGGTGGAGGCATGAAAATGCTTCGTAAAAGAGTGAACAGAGTTTTAGGTATTGAGATAAAAAAGTAAAAATACCCGTGATACGGTGTAAGTAAAGGCACTTCAGTTGAAGTGCCTTTTTTTCTGACGCTGAAAGGAATTTTTACACTAAAGAAGGTGCAATAAAAATTTCCTGAATATGAAGGTCCCTCTTTTTGCGTAAATCAATAAATTCTTCCCCTACTTTCAATAATGGACGCCGTATTTCTTCTTTAAATAATTGAACAATACGTCCTTTAGTACCATTATCCAATAATACATCGTTGCCTATATAGCCATATAAAATGTGTTCGACAAAAGGAATCACAATTTCACTGTTAAAGCGCCCTTTGAAAACTTCAAGAAGCAACTCATCAAGAGCTTCAAGAGGACCGTGTTTTTCTTTATAAATGCGGTCTGATGAGATTGCATCATATACATCAGCAACCGCAATAATTTGCGATAAAAAAGGGATTTGATCACCCTTCAATCCGTATGGATAACCACTTCCATCGAGCCTTTCATGATGACACAATGCCCCATATTCAATCTCTTCATTCTCTCCTGACATCATAGCTATCATTTCTTTCCCATAAATGGTGTGTTGCTTTACCTCATCAAATTCATTTTTAGACAGTTTCGTTTCTTTGTTTAGAATTTGCGGGGAAACCTTCATTTTACCAAGATCGTGCAGAAAACCTATTCTACCCAGCTGAAGGATATCATCAATAGGAAGCAACAATATTTTTCCGATGGTTGCTGAAAGTAGACCTACATTTAAAGAATGTCTATATGTATATTCATCATGCCCTTTAATATGGCGAAGTTCTAAAAATATATTAGGTCCCTTTAAAACACTTTCTAGCAAAGGAGTAAAAGGTTTCATAAAGTCTTGTAAACTAGGTACCTCTCGAGATATTGCAAGTTGAAATAATCGTTTAACTTCTACGACACTTTCTTTATATATGATCGAAATATTCTCTCGATGTTTAAATATGTCCTCTACTTGGTTTGATAGAGGTTCTTGGGGCATATCCATTAAAAAAATATCCTCTATGAGATGGTTTTGTAAAATAGAAAGGTGCCAGTGCGTTAATACCATCCCTTGTTTTAACAGGAAATGTCCAGAATCTGATATAACATCATTAGCTAAAGTACGGCCAATAACCGATTGATCCCATTGCTCACTTTTAACTTTTATCATTAAATTACACCTCTATCCTTTATTTCTTTGGAATTTATTTCTAGAATATCATATACTAGAACAAAAGTCTCACTTTTTAGTGTTTGTTAATACTTTTTGTGAAAAAGCTTTATCGCTAATTAGTTAAAATCTAAAGGACATTTTTTTGCTTTTGCAGTCCCCATTGTGATACGTTTATTTCACATAAATTAGTTAGATGAAAGGATGAATGAAATGAGTGTACATATTGACGCAAAACAAGGAGAAATAGCTGAATCCATTCTTTTACCTGGAGATCCTCTTCGCGCAAAATTCATCGCTGAAAACTTCCTCGAGGACGTAACTTGTTATAACGAGGTTCGCGGCATGTTAGGTTACACTGGAACATATAAAGGGAAACGAGTTTCTGTACAAGGGACCGGAATGGGCGTACCTTCTATTTCTATTTATGTTCACGAGTTAATTAATAGTTATGGTGTAAAAAATCTTATTCGAGTTGGTACGTGTGGTGCCCTGCAGAAGGATGTAAAAGTTCGCGATGTTATTTTAGCGATGAGCGCTACGACAAATTCTGGCGTAAATCGTCATCACTTCAATGGCATAGATTTTGCTCCTACCGCTAATTTTGAGTTGTTGAAGAAAGCTTATGACGGAGCAAAAGAACACAATTTGAACGTAAATGTCGGCAGTGTTTTCACAAGTGATGTCTTTTATAATGATGATAAAGACCTAGTCAAAACTCTTGCTGATCACCAAGTACTAGCTGTGGAAATGGAAACTTCCGCCCTATATACAATTGCTGCAAGATTTGGAGTACAAGCTTTATCAGTATTAACAGTAAGTGATCACCTAATAACCGGGGAAGAAACCAGTTCCCAAGAACGCCAGGAAACATTTAATGAGATGGTCGAAGTTGCTCTTGCGGCAGCCGTTAGTGAATAAACCATCATATAAGAAAAACGGCAGAGCCGTCTTTTATTAAATACAGATTTTCCCTTGACACGCGTGGCGTAAAGATAGCTGCTAATTTTATTAATTCTTATCTCTTAAAAAAGCCGCTTCCTTTAATAAAAGGAATGCGGCTTTCTTAGTTTTCTAGACCTATGATTGTAGGTGAAGTCTGTCAAAAACATTGCGTACGCTGAAACGAGTTCCATTCAACACGATTCGGGTTCATTTGAGCACGCGTCACACTCATTTCCAAGTATTTCTCGTTCATTTGAGCACACAACACGTTCATTTCCACTCTTCATCTTCATTTGAGAACGTTTCACACTCATTTCCACGCCTCTCGCGCTCATTTGAGCACACAACACGTTCATTTCCATTCCTAATCCAGTCATCTCTTTTAATAAATCAACTCGACAAATCCTTCTCGGGAGATTTTACCGAAATAATAGGTCATATCTAAATCAGATAAAGCCTTTTGAATCGCATTTTTTTCGTACTTCACACCTGTTAGTTTTTCTTGTACATCTGTAACATCACCGATTCCAAAGAAATCTCCATATATTTTACAATCTGTAATTTGACCTTTAGAGACATTAATACGAATATCGATTGTACCAGCATCGAATCTTTGGGAACGTTGGAGATCAAACTTCGGAGATTTACCATAGTTCCAATCCCAGTTTTTATACCGACGTTGAGAGATTTCTTCGATGCCTTTCCAATCTTCTTCTGTCAAACGGTAAGTTTCTACATCGCCACTTTCAAAGATATAATCTAACAGGATTTTTTTCAGTTGGTCCACAGTTAATTTATCATCTAAAAATTCATTGATGTTTGCGACTCTGCTACGGACTGACTTAATACCTTTAGATCTCATTTTTTCTTCGTTTACATTTAATGAATCCACGATATTTTCAACATTGACATCCAACATGAGCGTACCATGACTGAACATCTTTCCTTTTGTCGTATATTGTGCATTTCCGGAAATTTTTCGCTCGCCAACATGGATATCATTACGTCCACTGAGCTTTGCATCGATTCCCAGCTCTTGCAATGCATCTATAACTGGCTGGGTGAATTTTTGATAGTTTGAAAAACTGTCCCCATCATCCTTCGTTAAAAAACTAAAGCTTAGGTTTCCCAGGTCCTGATAAACCGCTCCTCCGCCTGAAAGTCTTCGAACGATGTGGATATTATGTTCGTCAATATATTTTTTGTTGATCTCTTCTAATGTATTTTGATTTTTACCAATGATAATACAAGGTTCATTCACGTAAAAAAGTAAATAGGAATCATCAATTGGTAAATTTCGAAGAGCATACTCTTCGATCGCTAAGTTAACTGTAGGATCGTTTACTTGCTCATTATCAATAAATTTCATTCAAATTGCCTCCTAATTCTCGTTTATACGTCATTATCATATCATATTTATCCTTGAAAGCTTAAAAAAAGACACGCGGATAATCCTCCTCGTGTCTTCCTATTTGGCATCGTTATTCCTTGACGAACTCCTTGGTACTTCTAATCGTATCAATTGGCCGAACCGATTTTTCAATTTGCTCACGTTTCGGCTCTAACATTGGTGGTAAGGATAATTTTTCACCAAGCGTTTCATAGGATTCATCTCCCATAAATCCTGGTCCGTCTGTTGCAAGTTCAAATAATATTTGCGGTGCTACTCTCGTGTACATTGACTCAAAAAAGTGACGATTGACATAACCGGATGTCTGCAATCCTATGCTGTGAAGTCGCTCAATCCACTCGTCTAAAACGGATCTGTCTTCTACCCGGAATGCTGCATGGTGAACGGTACCAAACCCTTGTCTGGCTTGTGGGAGAATCTTGTTATGTTCTACCACAACCTGAGCACCATTTCCCCCTTCTCCCACTTCAAACAATGAGTAAGAACCTTCTTTACTAACTTCTCTAAATAAGAAAGCTTTTTCTAATATTTCTTTAAAAGAATCAACATCTGCAAGACGAATATGAATAGGTCCTAGCCCAGTAATCGCATATTCTAATGGGATTGGTCCTTTTTTCCATGGAGTACCCGACGCCACTCCAGTGTCTTTTTCATCGGAAACCAACTCGTATTGCTGATCATCAAAGTCAATAAAAGCAAGCCTCTTAGTTCCAAACATTTCATTAATTCCATCATGCTTTATTTTTAAGCGGTCAAAACGTTTGACCCAATAATCCAACGCTGCATCATTCGGAACTCGAAAAGCTGATTTTGAAATTTCATTTGTACCGTGGACTCCTTTGGGGATGCCCGGGAAATCAAAAAATGTCATATCTGTTCCTGCGTTTCCCTTGTCGTCTGCAAAAAATAAATGATACGTCTGAATGTCATCTTGGTTAACTGTTTTTTTGACTAAACGCATCCCTAATACATACGTAAAAAACTCATAGTTCTTTTCCGCACTACTAGTAATAGCTGTTACATGGTGCATCCCTTTTAATTCATTCATTAATAATTCCTCCATTTATACATTACTAAGAGTTTTACACAAATCTAAATTTCTATGTGCTCCTTCTATGATAACACGCCACACACTTTTATAAAGCAAGTTACTTAAAGTAACTAGCCACTCTCTTCCCCAGTAATTAATATATTACTGATTCAAGGTAAATATCGTAAAAATCTAAAAGTAAACATGTTTTCACTCGATACGTTTCCTGTCATCCAGAAGCCTTTAATCTTTTAACAACCATTTTTTTATCTCTAATTCGAGATAATTATATAATAACTGTTTTTTTATGTCAACAAAAAAGCATTCATACACTTCCATTCTACTTTTGCTAAAATAAACGTTAGGAAATGAAAAAAGGTCTCTGCTACTTAGCAAAAACCTTGTTTTCTATTTGATTAATCCTCTGCAACGCTCTTTCTTTCCCCCAACAGCTTTTTGAGTTCTTTTTTACTCTTTCTTGAAACGAGGATATATAAAATGTCATTTTCATTGATGACAGTTTCTCCATAAGGAGTTACTAATTCTCCCTTACGAATAATTGCATTTATCAACACATCATTCGGAAAATTTATTTCAGTTAAGTTTTGACCAACGATTTTTGTTTCTTCGTTCACCACGTACTCGACAATTTCAGCATTGGCCTGACCTATCGAAACTAGTTCTAGAGAATGAAGAGGTGTTACTTTCTTTGGTCCTGTTAATCCTAATTTATTTGCAAACACTGAAATAGTTGAACCTTGAATTAAAGCAGATGTTAATACAACGAAAAAGACAACGTTGAAAAATAGTTGGGCATTCTCTACTCCTGCAATCATAGGAAATGTCGCTAATACAATCGGGACTGCCCCTCGAAGACCCGCCCAAGACAAAAGCGTTTTTTCTTTCCAAGTGTAGCCAAAACCAATAGTTGATAGGAGAACGGCCAAAGGTCTTGCAATTAGAATTAAAATAAAAGATAAAAGTAATCCATTTAGGATGATCGCTCCTGTGAAAAGCTGACCTGGAAACACCAATAACCCTAAGATGATAAACATTAAAATTTGCATCATCCAAGCAAATCCTTCATTAAATCGGAAAATAGTGTGTCGATACGTTAAATCTGAATTTCCAATAAGCATCGCTGCTACATAAACAGCTAATAACCCACTTCCACCGACATTTGCAGTAAGGCTATACGTTAATAGTGCAAATCCCATCGCTATAATAGGGTACAAACCACCGGAATCAAGATTAATCCGATTAATAATCCAAGAAGCTATCCATCCCATCGCTAACCCTAACAATAATCCTAATCCCATTTGTAAAAAAAAGGATCCCACTATATGCCATATTCCTTTTTGGTCCATTAATAACAATTCTATGAAGGCCAGTGTTAAAAACATTGCCATTGGATCATTGGTTCCTGATTCAGCCTCTAGAGTTGCCCCAATCCGAGACTTTATGTTTTGTTCCTTTAATGCTGCGAAAACTGCCGCTGCATCAGTTGACCCTACTATAGCTCCAAATAACAATCCTTCTAGCCATGTTACATCTAGAACAAACTTCGCAGCGACAGCCACAATAATCGTAGTAATAAGGACCCCCACGGTTGCCAGCACCAACGAAGGCACAGCTACAGGCTTAATAGTTGTCCATTTTGTCGAGAGGCCCCCTTCAAAAAGAATAATAACGAGGGCAATAATACCAATTAATTGCGCTTGTGATGCATTATCAAAATAAATAATACCTAGTCCGTCACTTCCCGCAATCATCCCAAGCAAAATAAATAATATAAGCGCTGGGACACCGAAGCGTGATGAAAGCTTGGTTGTAATCACACCCATTATTAGAAAAGAAGCAAGGATTAGGATAAAGTAATCCGCACTTAACATGTTTTGAACCATCCCGTCTACTCCCGCCTTTTAATAATTTCTGTTTTTAGGATACTATCTTCTCTTTTTATCTTATCATGTAACACTCCCATATTATAAATGATACACATCGCTGCAATAGCAATTCGTTTCCCACTAGGAGACCTATCATATTATTTATTCTAAAATAATTAGTTTAATGTCATAGAAATTGCCTTACAGTGATTTCAATAGAAGATGAACAACTTTTCTTTCGTTCTGGAATACATTAATCTAGGTGATATCACGAAGCTGTTTAATAATTTATTAAAACGTTGTTTAGAAGCATTAAAAAACAGTGAAAGAGATGCAAAAAATAAAAACTTTATTCGCCTTAAACAACCTAAAGAATATGGTAAACCAGTTGAAAAAGATCATGATGATTTTGTTTACTCAAACATTCTCAAGGAGTATTTAAAAAATGCCCAAACTTCCAAAAAAGGACAAAGACCCCTTGCTAACTAATAGGTGGTGGAACTGCTTCAGGCAAGACTACTTTAAGAAAAAAGGTTGTTCCACAATTACTAAAAAAGAAAAAAGTAAGAGCCATTTCCGTAGATCCTGATGATATAAAAGAAGAAATGCCACAATATCAATTATTAAAAGAACAACAATCACTTGTAGCTGCTTCGCTTGTTCACAAAAAGTCACGACAGTTGTGTCATAAGGTTTTGAGCTCCTTCATTAAGCGTAGGAAACATTTTATTTATGAGGGAACAATGGCAAAACCAAAATGTACGTTCAGCTCATAGAAAGATTGAAAGCTGCTAACTATGAAATCCATCTATTTGTTGTTGACGTTCCCCTTGAAATTGCTAAGATTCGTTCCGACCGTCGTGGGGAGAACACGGGGCGATATGTTCCTCATTCTATCATTGAAAGCACCCATCAACTTGTCCCTAAAACATTTGCAAAAATAAAAAAGGAATGTGATAGCTTTAAATTGTACGATAATCAGAACGGATTGAAATTAATAGCTTCAAATAACTTTATTGACGAAAAAAAGTACCGCTTGTTCATGGATAAAATCTATGGGGGGAAAATCATAATGCCTATTATAAAATTAAAATAGAAATAGAATGATTAATCATTCTATTTCCTCGTAATATACGTCTCATATTCCTCGAACCACAAAGTTTTATCGCCTCTTAAAATTGAGAAAGCCCAGTACTCAGGTAATTCTTGCATTAATTGATTTTCAATTCCTGGAGTAGATGTCATCCAAGATCTATTTAAGAGAAGAGTAGCTTCTTTTCTTTTTTAGAAAGATTTCCTATACTCATAAGTTCTTGTTTAATAGTTCTCAATAAATCAAGTTTCATTCGTTGACCTCGAAGAGATGGTATTGAGAAAATAGACTTGGTCCATTTAGATGACAACCTCTCCTCTTTTATTGCTATAATTGTTGGCTTCATGAAACATTGAATGGACGCTTCACTCGCTAAAGATAATTGATCTTTTGAATTTGAAAAATCAAGTGCAAAAGGAATATCCTTATGAGCTTTTCCAACTGGACCATATACATAATCAAACTGATAAGATTGTCCATTTATGCAATTTTTTACAAATTGCTCCCACTCTTTTTTATGAGATAGCCAAGTGTAATGGTTAGGAAGAGGAAAACACTTTCCGTTTAACTTTTTTAACTGTGTCAGATCGATATCATAAACTAAGTAAGCAGCTTTCCTTGTATCGGGATGTTTGATATACTCATCAAAACTAATGTTTAAACGGTCAATTAAGGATTTATATGCTTGTGGTTCACGTGATTTTACAAGTGCCCATTTTTGTGCTTGTTTTCGATTAAGAGTGACATAAAATCCTGGCCCAAAGTCTGTTAACCTCCGCTGTACACTTAACCAAACGCCATGATTAGCAATTGTCTTTGCAGCAAATAAATTCGTCCCATGATATACACTTATCGTAGTAGGAATAGGCAATATTTTTTCACCTCTTTATACACTTTATTCAGCTACATTCTTTGTATTAACCAAAAAACTATGGGGACCATTCTCATTATTGATAAATATTCTCTTTTATCCTGGACACACGACTAATTTTTTTCCTTCTCAGACCAAAACATAAAAAGGTGTAACAAGAAGTCACTAAGACTTTTTGTTACACCTGGCAACAAGTACTTTTACTCTTCTCTTTTTAAAGCTGCACGTTGGTGTCGATAAAATTCATGGAATAACTTCATTAACGACCGTTTCTCAATTCGAGATACATAGCTTCTTGAGATTCCTAATTCTTTAGCTATTTCTTTCTGCGTTCTTTCTTTTTGTTTATCTAAACCAAATCTTCCTACGATGACCTCTTTTTCTCTGCCATCAAGAATATGAATATACTCATATATTTGTTTTTTCTCCATTTTTAACTGGATTTGCTCCGCCAAATCATCCGTGTCGGCCTGCAAAACATCAATTAAACTAATCTCATTTCCCTCTTTGTCCTGTCCGATCGGGTCATGAAGAGAAACATCCTTACGTACTTTCTTTAATGCTCTCAGATGCATGAGAATTTCTATCCTAATGTCAGAAGGGTGCCAATCAAAAAAGCTTGTCTATTCAAATCATAATAACTTAGAGATAAATTATCAAATGCTTTTTATTACCATTTCAAATTGTGGGAAATGTCTTCATCGTAATTTCCTTCGTCGGAACCCTCATCAGTTTCTTCTTCAGTTGCTTCTTCTGGCAATACTTCAATTGTGTTGAGCAGTCCTGAACTTCTATTATATTAATAAGTGTCTCGTCAATTGTATTCTCCGTAGCGACTACTTCTTCTGCTCTACCATCTACTTTTTTGAGAATAGCGTTTAGTTGGTTGGTGGAAGCGTTCATACGGTTATTCAAAGAATTAAGCATTCCTTCATAGTCATCGTGTTTATTCCGAAATTTAGAAGGAAGCTAATATACGGAAAATTGTGAGAGATATAGGAGCAATTTTAAGAAGGTTGTGTGAGATCAAAAATGTAGAAATTATAGAAGCTCATACAATGCCAGATCATATTCACATGTTTAGTAAGAATCCCCCCAAAAAAATGTCGGTTTCGGTACTTAAATGGAAAAAGTTCGTTAATAATCCATGATAGACATGTAAATTTAAAATACAGTCATGGAAACAGGACTTTTTGGGCAAAAGGATATTACGTGAGTACAGTATGATTGAATCAAAAAACGGTACCGAAATACATTCGAGGGCATTATTTCTCATCATCATTATTAACCTTCCCGTTAGCATCATAGAAACTCCGACAGCTTGTTGTGCTAAGTCTCCCCGTTAGTAAAAAATTATAAAAAATTGTAACCTATCCCCTTTCTCTTTATACTTCCTTGCCGTTAGAGACACAAGAAAAAGAACCTTGATAGATGTCAAAATCATGTAAAGTTCACCAACTTGTCACATCTATTCAAAGTAAGCACTATATTGCCATTCAAATTAATGATATATTTGGATAGATATGATTCTTATTACCTATAAACTCACCAGAACAAGTGTTAATAGTGACAAATATCACCGACTTAACCAGTCCTAAAGTATTATAATATGGGTAACAAAATTTAAATTTACGAAGGTGAGGCTTAATTTACAATGACAATATTAAGTAATCAAACATTAATTGACTCCTATGAAAAAGCTCTACAACTGCAATTATCAAAAGAATTTATTGGATTATTACTTGAAGAACTCTACAAAAGAGAATTAATACACACATAAAATTAAATGCATTACAGAATCTCTCTCTAACACTTAAAGTTTTCAGTGAAATCCCTTAATTTATTTCCTTAAAGTTCACACAATTAAAGGATTCTCCCCGTTTATTTAAGTGATCATTTCACAATATCACTATATCTCCACTTTCATTTAACATATATATCCAAACCCTTTTAATTATATTTGACACTTCACATACTAAATCGCAGTGGACTCACATAGCTTCTAATAATTATTGAATACCTTGTGAAAAGAGGTTTGAGTTTCTATGTGATTTCTCTTAGAAAAGCTCAAATCATTTGAATTGTGAATGGCTTGTTTGTACCTCTGAAGTAAACCCGTTAATCTATTAGGCGTTTTTTTCTGATTTGTTTCAATCTCTTTTTTTCAATATAAGAGCAACCACGGTTTACTTCTTTAAACCTCCCTTATTGTAAGAGGAAGATAGACAGACTATTTAGAGAAACGGATATTAAATGTCGTTCCTTCAGGACTTGATGTATAATCGATTTTGGCATTATTTCTCTTGGCAATGGAAAAACAAATGGGTATTCCTAAACCTGTTCCTTTGTCTTTAGTTGTAACAAAAGGGATTGCAATATCGTCTATGATGTCAGAGGGTATTCCTTTTCCTTCATCCATAATGGATAAAACCATTTTATTATTCTCTTCATACGTCATAATTTGAACTTTTTTTCCTGCATTCATGGCATCTAAGGAGTTATTAATCAAGTTCAAAAGAAGCTGTCGAATTTCGTTTTTGTCAATAAGTAAGTCTGCGATATTACTCAAATGTAAGTCAAGCAATTTACCTTCTTTTAGAGCTCTTGTTTCTAGCAAGGGGAGGACGGATTTTATTAATTCATTTAAATTACACTCCTCCAATTTTTCAGGTTTATCCTTCGCTATATCAAGAAATTCAGTAAGGATGTCGGTCACACGGTTGACCTCATCAATCATCAAATCAAATATAGGTTTGTGTTTTTCAAGTTCTTCGTTTTCAGCCATCAACTGCAAAAATCCTTTAACAGTCGTCATTGGATTCCTTACTTCATGGGCAACACCTGCCGCCATTTCTCCGATAAGATTTAATTTTTCATAGTGTTGCTTTTGCTTTTCACGTTCTTTTCTATCTGTGATGTCACTAAAAGTAACAAATATCCCGTTTATATTAGGAAACAGTTTTACTTCGAACCACCATTTTGAATATTCAGATATCATCTCAAATACTTGGGGTTTTTGTTCTTCATATGCTTTATGGTAAGCAGTGTCTATTTCTGTATCTATGTATTTAGGGTTAACATCCCAAACGTTTGTCCCAATAAGTTCTTCTTTTGTCCTTTCAAAAAATAGTTCTTTTAAATACGGTTCTGCTGCCTTATTAATAAATACAAATTCATAATCGGAATTTAAAAAATAACAAGCTTCAGACATATTTTCTAATATTTCGATCATATCTAATTTATTTCCAAGCGACTTTAACGGCATTTACTTTACTCTCCTTTTAAAATAAATTCTCTTTCTATACATTATCACAAAAAATATCATATCCCTTCATAATCAATCAATTCTTGAAGAAGATAGCTTCATTTAGATGGTAACATGAAAAAAAGCGCTCCTTCTTAATGAAGAAACGCCGCCCTTTTGTTTATGTGTAATTATTTACTTAACTCTTCCTAAGGTACTGATACAAACCCTACCAGTAATAGTAACATATATAAATTAAATACTAGCTGAGTACGGGAATCGATATGGTGACCTGGGTTCCAAGCCCGACTTTACTTTGGATGGTTACTTTCCCTTTATGTTGTTCGATAATTTTATAGGTCAGCATTAAACCTAGTCCAAATCCTTTTTCTTTATTTGAGTAGTAGGGCTCTCCTAACTTCGGAATACGATCTTCATGAATTCCCACGCCTTGATCATTGACATTCACTTCGATCCTATCGTCTTTCGATGTAATATCAATATACAGATTCCTTCCCATCTTTGTCGCTTCAATCCCATTCTCGATAACATTAAAAAATGCTTGTTTAAGCAAACCCTCTTCACACCAAATGAAAGGCACCTCATCATAATCTAATTCAATATGGACATTATTTGTGATTGTTTGTGTCTTTAGTGATTGAATAACTTCTTGAAGTAAACGAGTTATGTCGATCATTTTATAAGACTGTAATTTAGTCCTACCAAGTAAAGAGAATGCATCCACAAACGTTTCAATATTATTTACCTCATCTGTCATAATATCAAGGCAACGACCGTAATCCCTCACTCCATCAGAAGTTCTTATTAATTGCGTTAGTCCTTTCAATGATTGCAATGGATTCCTAATTTCATGTGCTACACCAGCTGCAAGCTGCCCCACAGCGAGTAATTTTTCACTTCTTAAAAGTGATTTTTCAGCTTCTTTTTGCACTGTAATATCCCTTAGATGAACGGCCCAATTGCAGATTTCACCATTTCCATCCTTTATTGGTGTGATGGACAGCATCATATGATATGCCTTTTCATTATTTGTAACTCGAATCGTTTCTAAAGTTGATAAATTAGAGTCAGAAATTGCATCAGAGTTATATTGAGCAGTAACAACACGACGGTAGTAATCTCTCATTTGTTTTATCAAATGGGGTGGTATGGAAGGGCAACGAAGAATATGAAACCCCTCAAGATTTTCTTTCCTCCACCCTAACAATCGAGAAAAGGCGGGATTTGCTAATACGATAGTAGCATTCATATCTAATAAAAGAATGGGATCTCGATTCGTTTCAATGAAAGATTCGGACAATTCTTTGTTGATTTGTTCCAACTCCACTTTTTTTTGTTTCGTTATTTCCTTTACATACACAGAGATATTAATAATTTGACCTTCTATTTCGTTGGGAACCATCATCACTTGAAGCTCAACTTTGTGCCCTTTTTTATAGTTAACCCCTAATTCAAACCTATGAGTTTCGCCTTCAAACGCCTTATACAGGAAGTAATAATAGTTTTCAACTTCCTCTGAAGAAACGAGCCTATTATAGTTTAGGTATAGCAGTTCCTTTTTGTTATGACCGAACAGTTCCGATGCAGTTTGATTAGCGTAAACAATACAACCTTCAAGATTCAAGACACAAATTGCATCTTGGTGATTACCAAAAAAAAATTCATAGTTATTGGGAACAATATCTTTACTCATTTCTTCTGTGTTTCGCAACGCCTTCACCTCGTTTATTTATCCGTAGCCCTTCAGCCCGTGGGTGTCCCTTTTTATTCAAAGATAAACCAACGATGACCTTGGTCTTTTCAGTACCACGACGACGTTTTCCGCCTTCAGTGGAAGCACCAAAGAAAGCGTCGTCGAGTTCTACAATGCCAGCAAGTGTGTACTCGGAATCCTGTTTTCGTATAGCGGTGCGAATCTTGTGAAGCATAAGCCAAGCTGTTTTATAGGTGACTTCAATTTCTTTTGAGAGCTTATACGCTGATATCCCACGCTTATCATAGGCGATTAAATAAATGGCTAAAAACCACTTTTTCAGGTCTGTGCGTGTTTTTTCCATCACAGTTCCGACAAACACCGCGGCATTCTTTACACTCATAAAGGCGGTTCTTTCGCGTTTTGGTGACGAGTAAGCGTCATGTCCGCACTTTTCGCAACAGTATCCATTTTTCCACTTCAATTGAAAAAGAGGGTCCTGACAAATTTCTTCAGAAGAAAACTGTTTTTGAAATGAAATTAAACTCATCTGTTGGTATTTAGCCATTGAAAACACCCTTTTCAGAACACTTGTTTTCATTTTATATTATATCAAACATTTGTTCGTAAGGGTAGTGATTTTGAGCAAAAGGGATACTCATTTTATTTTTTTAAATTTGCTCAACTTTATTTACAAAATTCTTTCCATTAAATTGCAGCACGGGTACGTTTACGGAAACTCTTATGGATGGCAAACCATCATCCAACCATGTCTTTGCTGGTTTACAAGCAGACTTATTCCCGTCTGGGAAAAGAATAATCACCATTTCAAGTTTTGTGTTAAAAATGATCAGACTTTGTATGAAAGGTGACTACTAAAATGTAAAATATTATGATTTTATGAATCAAAGATTCCAGTCACCAATTGTTTGAGGTCTGGTTAGATGGTTAAAATAGAAATATCCCAATTGATTGTAAAATGTTGGAGGGAAGAATGTAGTGATTGACCCTTGTGGCGGTCGATATATGTGATCACAGCCAACGAAATGTACCGCCGTTGACATAGTTCTTACCACTTAATGACAGGCTGTTTACCAGTTTGTCTTCTTTGATAATTAGTCAGATAAATGGAATTAATAATGTATTTTTAGCAGTCTAAGACTATAAATCGTGTATAATTAGTACTGATTGGTATAATTTGTATATAAAGTATAATTGTACAACGTCAGTATAGAATTCAACTTATTGCAGTCTTCTCCCTATCAATAAGACGATAGACTGAAAAAACGGGTATTAGGAATCATTCCTTCAGAGCTTGATGTATAATCATTAACCTTACTGACGTAACCCCGTTACTACTTCAGTAAGGTTTAATAATGGTCATTGCACAAAAAATAATCAGATAACTAAAAATTATTCTAATTTAAAGTTTTCGTTCATAAAATTTGTGATTCCATTTTGGTCTATAATTTTTTCCTTACATACCTGTATTAGCTTATTCATGTAAAGGATGGGATTACCCATTTTGTCACATATTCTAGTAAGTTCAGAAGTAAAATATAGATACATAAAAGAGAAAAGGAGGATTCTAACATGGCA